>NZ_DELU01000013.1:33060-192813 GCF_002352785.1 Marinobacter sp. UBA2688 | reverse complement strand
CCCTGCCGCGCCAGCCACCGACACAGGGCGGCGACGACCGTCGTTTTGCCGGCATCGGAAGTCGTTCCCTGTATCATCAACGTGGTCATGGGTAGCAGCCTCTGTTACAGCTCGACACCTTTCTGGGCTTTCACACCCTGGTCCTTGAAGGCATGCTTCACCACGCCCATTTCCGTGACAGTGTCCGCCAGGTCCACCAGTTCCTGTGGTGCCGACCGACCGGTCACTACCACATGCTGCATCTCCGGGCGGCCCTGGAGGTCGTCCAGAACACGGTCGAGATCAATATAGTCGTACTTCAGGGCGATGTTGAGTTCGTCCAGCAGGACCAGGTCGTAGCTGTCGTCTTTCAACATGTTGGCGGCCACATCCCAGGCGGCATTGGCTGCCTCCACGTCCTGCTCCCGGTTCTTGGTATCCCAGGTATAGCCCTGGCCCATCACGTGATAACTCACGTTGGGCAATTCGCGGAAGAACGCTTCTTCACCGGTGCTGAATGCGCCTTTGATGAACTGGACAATACCCACTTTCATACCATGGCCGAGCGCCCGGGCCACCATGCCAAAACCGGAACTGCTCTTGCCTTTGCCCGGGCCGGTCAGCACCAGCAGCACACCCTGTTCTTTCTGGGCACGGGCGATGCGCTCCTGCATGATCTTCTGCTTTGCGTCCATGCGGCGAGCATGGCGTTCGGGGTCTTTGGCGCGTTCACGCATGGTCAGGCTCCTTATCGATAAGCGGGCGAATGGCCTGCCCGCGAAAAATTCCGGCCACCAGTTCTGGGGCGGAGGGGAAATAGCCGTGGAAATAGCTGGCCACCAGCCCCTTCCGGCAATACACCGGTTCAGCCTCGGTGCCCGCAACCTTGCGGGTTCGGGCCAGGGGTTGCCAGTCAGTTTCCAGTCGCGAGTGATGATAGGTATGCCCCCGCAACTGCCCCTGCTCGGTATTCAGGCTCTGCAGACCCAGCGCCTGCAGGCGGCCGGCCATACTGGCTCGACCCGGGATAATTCCGAGCAGGTTGTGGATCTCTCCGTCGTGGTCCGCCAGTTCCTCCACACAGGTCATTAACCCGCCACATTCGGCCAGCATGGGTTTACCGGCGCTGTAGTGGTTGCGAATCGCCTCCAACATCGGACGGTTACCGGCCAGAGTGGCACCATGAAGTTCCGGGTACCCGCCTGGTAACCAGAGGGCGTCGGCGTCTGGCAACGCTGAATCTATCAGCGGGGAGAAGAAAGACAGTTTTGCCCCCATCGCCTGCAACAGGTCCAGATTGGCGCGGTAAATAAAACTCAGCGCTGCGTCCCGGGCAATGGCGATGCGAACGCCCTCAAGCAACGGTGGTGGGGACTCCGGGGGTTCAGCTTCCAGCGTCACGGGAAGCGGCAGGCCATCCAGTCCTGCTTCCGCAAGAACGTCAGCGGCGGCGTCCAGGCGCTGCTCCAGATCGCCCAACTCGCCGGCCTGAACCAGCCCAAGATGCCGGTTTGGGAGACTCATGGCCTCGTTTCGGGGAATGGCCCCTAGCAGACTGATGCCCTCAGGCAGGCTCTCCCGCAGCATAGCCCCATGTCTGGGACTGCCGATGCGGTTGGCAATCACCTGATAAACCGGAAGCGCGGAGTCGAATTTTGATAAACCCAGAGCCACCGCTCCAAAGGTCTGAGCCATGCCGCGGGCATCAATGACCGGCAGAGCGGGAATACCCATCAGCTTGGCGAGGTCCGCACTGGAAGGGTCACCGTCAAACAATCCCATTGATCCTTCCACCAGAATAAGGTCGGCATCCTGCGCCGCTTCCGCCAGACGCCAGCGACACTCGTCCTCGCCCGTCATCCACGGATGCAACTGGTACACTGGCTGTCCGGATGCGACTTCCAGCACCATCGGGTCCAGGTAATCCGGGCCGTGCTTGAACACCCGTACCTTTCGTCCGGCATTCCTATGCAATCTCGCCAGTGCTGCGGTCACCATGGACTTCCCCTGGCCAGAACCTGGTGCGGTAATCATTGCGGCTGGTACGGTTGCTTTCATATAGCTCCTACGTTCAATACCTAACAGGGACAAATAGCGGCGCACCATCCACGTCCACTGTCAGAAGTTCCTGATCATAAAGCCGTTCAAGTGCAGCCGGCACGAGCATTCGTTCTGCAGGCCCCCAGCAGGCTTCGCCGTTGGGGTACAGCAACAACAGATGGTCACACCATCGTGCCGCGAGATTCAGATCGTGCAAACACATGAAGACGGAACGCCCACTACGCGCCTGCTCGGTCAGTAACTGGAGTACCGACACCTGATGGTGCAGATCAAGGTGGTTGGTGGGTTCATCCAGAAGCCAGGTATCAGGTGCCTGGGTCAGCACTGTGGCAATGGCTACTCTCTGGCGTTCACCGCCAGAGAGTGTGTTCACCAGCCGATCACTGAGATGGCCCACATCCAGCTGTTCCAGAGCGCCTCTCGCAAGACGTTCATCGGCTCCGGACTCCATCTGCCAGGGTGACAACCAGGGGTGGCGCCCGATCAGCGCCGTTTCCAGTACCGTCGCGGGAAAACCGTCCTGCCGTTCCTGGAAAACCATCCCCAGTTGTTGCGATATTGTCCTGCGCTTCAGGTCTGCCAAAGGATGCTCTCCCAGGCAAACCGATCCGTGACGTGGTGCTCGCAACCCCGCCAGTGTGTGCAAGAGCGTCGTCTTGCCGGCACCATTTGGCCCCAAAACGCCCCAGATCTGCCCGGGTTCCACGGCAAAGTTCAGCGCTTCCCCATCGCCCCGCCCGGGAATGTCGATGACCAACTGTCTAGCCTGCAACGGATTCATCAGCGGCTCCGATACAACAGGTAAAGGAAGGTGGGTACACCCAGCAAGGCCGTGATCACACCTACCGGCAACTGCTCGGGCGCAATCACTACTCGCGCCAGGGTATCCGCCAGCACCAGCAGCGTGCCGCCAGCCAGTGCACAGGCAGGGAGGATCAGGCGCTGGTCGTTACCAAGCACCAGCCGCAACATGTGAGGCACCACCAAGCCGACAAAACCAATACTGCCAGCCATGGTGACCGCGGTGGCCGTGAGCAGGCTGGCAAGGATATAGATCGTCCATTCCAGCGGTCGCACCGCCACTCCCAGGGCTGCCGCCTGCATGGGACCGCGTGCCAGTACGTTAAGACTCCGCCCCAGGGGTACCACCAAAAGACACACCAGCACCAGGAAAGCCAGGGCGGGCCAGGGCGTTCTAGCGTAGGACACATCGCCCATCAACCAGTACAACATTCCCGGTAAGCGCTGGGCCGGGCTGATCGCTAACATCAGGGTAATCACCGCGCCCCAGCCTGCGGCGACCACCACACCGGTGAGCAACAAACGCGACGGCGTCCAGCTTCCGGTGCCATGGGCCAGACCGAACACCATCAGTGTGGCCAACAACGCACCGGCAAAAGCCGATCCCGAAATCATCAAACCGCCCAGGCCCGCCAGCATCGCAAACAAGGCCCCGACGGCAGCACCGCCAGACAACCCCAGAACGTAGGGGTCCGCCAACGGATTGCGTAACAGCACCTGCATCAGAGCCCCGGCCACGGCCAGCAAACCGCCCGTTGCGAAAGCGGACAGTGTCCGTGGCAGTCGCAATTCCAGCACCAGGGTTTGCTGCAGGTTGCTGCCCTCACCCAGAATGACGGCGACAACATCTCCCAGTGCCACGCTGACACTGCCCACACCCACCGACAACATCATGGCGGCGAGGCTGGCCAGAGCCAACAACACAAGTGGCATGGTCAGAGGCCTGCTCAAAGGGTCTGTCTCCCACTAACGTTTGGCACGGGCATCATCCAGTTTCTCGCAAAACAGTTGTGAACCTTTCAGAATACGCGGCGTCGGGCGCTGGATCAGCGACGGTGGAACAAAATACAGGTTCTCCTTCGCCGTGGCATCGATACTCTGGAAAGCCTCCCAGCGGGTCAGCCAGTGCCGGTTCTCTTCACCCATGCCACCGGCCAGAATGGCCTCAGGGTTGGCGCCGATAACCGCCTCGGCACTGATCCTCGGCACCAGGCGATCAAGATCACCGAATACGTTCACGCCTCCGCATAGCGTGATCACCTTACCAATCAGGTGCTCGTCGTTCACGGTCATCAGAGGCTCATCCCACACCTGATAGAACACCGAGACCGGCTCCGCACCCTGATATTGTTTTTCCAGTGCGGCCATTCCCTTGCGGAAACGATCCGCTTCGGCAAAGCCTTCATCTTCGGTACCCGCCAGAATCGACAGCCGTTCGATGGTGCTTGAAACGCCCTCAAAACTTCGGGGCTCAATAGAGAATACCGGCAACCCCAGGTCTTTCAGGGCTGTAATCTGTTCCGGCGGGTTGCCTGTCACCCAACCAATGACCAGATCAGGTTTCAGTGCCATCAGGCGCTCAAGGTCCATGCGAGTGTGGCTACCCACAGAGGTGACCTGCTTCGCCTGCTCGGGGTAATCACTGTACGAAACCACCGCGATGACCTGATCACCGGCGCCTGCAGCCCAGACAAGTTCGGTTGCTCCGGGAGACAAGGCCGCGATCCGGCTGGCCGGTTGTTCAAGGCAGACTTCCTGGCCGGTGTCGTCGGTTGCACATCGCTCAGTACCGGCCACAGCCCCCGGTGACATGGCCAGAGCTAACGACATCAGCGCAGCGGTATGCCGGAACGATTTCAACATGAGGCCCTCTGGTTTCCGGGAGTCTGACAATCATCGTTGGCAGCGCCTATCGGGGGAAAGTCGGCCGACCCACCTTTTCGCGCGGATTCGAAGGCTTCCCGCTGCCGGGGGTCCAACTGGTCCGCGACCCAATCCATCAGCGGGTGATCCGGACGGGTGTGGCCACTGCCGGGAAGGCCATGGTCGATGATGTTTCCCGCGAAGTCACGTGCCAGGGCCTGACGGGTGAAGACGTCCGCCTCCCAGAAGCCCCGTTTCGCAGCAAGGAGCGCAATCGCCTGCATGTGGGTTTTGACATGTACGTTGTGGCCCTCTGCCAGGAAGTCGTCCAGGCCAAGGCCGTGGCGATCCTGAAAGTACACTTCATTGACCTCATCCCAGACGCTGGAGCGAAGCACCTGGGGACTCGTTATTTGCCAGCCCCAGAGGTTGTCGAGAAAATCACTGCCCATGGTGCGGGCACCGGCGTAGCCGTGCTCCATCAGTGGGGCCAACCATTGCGGATTCAGGTTACGGGCTCTCAGCTCTACCTGCAGCGCTCGCTGAAGCGAATCCACCCGTGGATTTCGCGGGTCTGCGTACTGAAGCACCCGGTTCTGCGGTGGCTTGCCGCGCAAGTGCTCCACGGCGTTGGACAGCCCGCCCTGGAAATCGAAACCGTCATCGTTGTCCAGCAGGCCATAGAGGTGGCTGGCCCACCCAAGATAGGTATGGTTCACCGACCGCAATTGTCGGTCGAAAGCATCGTGAGCAGGTTCACCCTGTCTGCCCTTGCCATAGACGTGCCCCATCCGCCGGCGATAGGCGTCACCCAGTTGCTCCCGGTCCTGCCAGACACCCGTGCGGGTAGCAAGCCGATTAACCCCCGCACCGTATGCGCCCGGAGCCGTACCGAAGACCCGGTATGCGGCCTTTGCCCCCGCATCCCGAGCCGACGCACCTGCGGCCAGCAGTACTCGTGTGTCAGCGACCCAGTGGGCGGCAACACCGTTGGTGGACAGGGATTCCTCACCCGGCTTACGCATGTCGACCGGCAGAACCGATAACGCCTGGTCCAGTGCCTCTTCCAGCTCGGGGTGCTCGGCCCTGATGGATCCCGCCGCGCCTGCCAAGGCGTAACGCGATGCCATATCCAGCCATTCCAGTTGGCTTTCATAGAGATCCCGGAACAAGCCGGACGTGGTGAAAACCACATTGCGGCGAATGGGTGTATCGGTTCCCGGGCCCGCTGGCAAACGCTCCAGGCCTTTCACGATGCCCCGACTGTTCCACACCGGGCGCACACCTAATAGCTTCATGCCAAACGCGATCATGACCCCTTCGTCTCGCACCGTATCCGAGGCCCAGAGCACCAGTGCATCGCTTTGTTCTGAGGTGCTGTCTTTTGTGGCCCTGGCCTCCTCGACCAGTTCTTCAGCCAGCGACCAGGCCACACGGGTTGGAATCAAGTCATCCGACAAGGCGTGAAAATTGCGCCCCGTTGGCAATACCGCCGGCGTTCGCAATGGATCATTGCCCTGCCCCGGAGCAACAAACCGGCCATTCAACGCGTTGAGAAAGCTGGTGCGCTCAGAAGCAGGAGACGCTTCAAGATCGGTGCGCCAGGCTGGCTCTGGCTTGCCGGCCTTACCCGCCATGGAGTCGAGCATGGTGTCCACCATGTCTGTGCTCCAGTCCTGGCCAAACACGTGCAGCCCCAGGGGCATAAAGTGTTCCTGCATATCAGTGACGTAGTGGCCGGCTTCATGAACCAGCAGGTCGGATGAAAGTTCATCGAGGGACACCTCCTCCACCGACAATCCCATCTCGCCAGCGATTTCCTGTTCGAGATCGTCGGAGATATCCAGCACCTGGATTTTCTCCCGCAGCATCTTTAGCGCCCGCTCCCTGGTAGGGCTGTCGGGCTCATTGGCGGACTCCCAGGTTTCCACGAGCTGTCGGAGCTCCAGCAGTTCGTCATAAAGCTCCGTTGCGGCCAGCGGCGGCGTCAGGTGACTGATCATGACTCCCAGCGCCCGGCGCTTGGCCTGGATGCCCTCGCCCACACCGTCGACGATGTAAGGGTAGATCAATGGCAGGTCGCCCCCCAGCAGGTCCGGATAGTCATCCCCAGTCAAACCAGCACGGCGGCGTGGCAGGAATTCCCTAGTTGAGTGGCGCCCAACGTAGACCAGCGCATCAGCCTGGTAGTGATCCCGTAACCAGTGGTAGAAACCCACGTACTGGTGGGTCGGGGGGAAGGTGGTGTTGGCGTGCAACAATTCCTCGTCCACTTCCCAGCCTCGGGGCGGTTGCGGACCGATATAGATATTACCGAATCGAAGCCCAGGGAAAATCAGCCTGTCATCAACCACCATGGACTGGCCCGGCGCTTCTCCCCACCCCTTTAGTCCGGGAATGCCCGTATCGGCCAGTGCAACCCGGCTGTCATCCAGTTCCGCACTGTGACCACCTTCATCGAGACGTGCTTGCCAGAGCGCTTCGTACTCGTCCAGTCGGCTCAGGGCCGCCTTTCGGTTCGGGTGCTGGAGATGTTCAATCAGGTGCCGCAAGTCACGAATGCCCCGACTCAACAGACCGGTTGCCAATTCTTTCTCGCCCAACCTATGTGCCTGCTCAAGTCGCTCATGCAAATAACCCAGGGGGCCATGGACCATTTCCTGCTGGACAACCCTTGGCAAGGTTTCGAGATACTGACGATAGGTTCTGCCCGCCATTGAGGCAACGTCACCGGCCATTTCCCTCAGCGCGCGAGGATCATCCGGCAGACTCACGCCCCGTTGCTGGAGCAGGTCGGTGAGGGCTTCCGGACTCTCCGGCAGCGGGCCAGTCTCGTAGCCCTCGGCTTTAAGCCAGTGCAGCATTTCATATAGGGAAGCTGGCACATCGAGATTGTCCGCCCCAATATTCTGCCGGCCCGGTGGATGATTGTAGTAGATGATGGCCACGCGCTTGTCGGCGTTGCCCTTGGCTTGCAGCGTCTGCCAGCGTTTCAGGCGGTCCGCAACGGCGTCCACCCGCTCCGGCACCGGCTGGGTAAGCGTCAGAGCCACACCGGTGTTTTCGTCAATCACTTCCGGCTCCGCCGTAGCCAGCACCATAGGCTGACTGACCCCCTGGAGCTCGGGCATCGCCAATTTGTAGTGCACCTTGTCAGACGGAATACCATCGATCGACAATTGCCATTGGTTGGTGGTGCGGGAGGCCAGGCGCAAGCCCTTGATCACCGGCACATTCAACCGGACCAACGCTTCCGTGACCTGACGCCGACCCTCGCCGCCTCCAATAATAAAGTCCTGAAGACTGACAATACCGGATAGTGTCGCCGGGCCTACCGTTTCATTCAGGGCACGAACAGCCTCCAGGCTGGCACCACCCCAACGGGACAGAATTGCAAAGCATTGCATCCCTCTGGATTCCATCGCTGCACAGGTTGCATCCAGCAGTGCCCGATCGCCCGGGCGATCACCGCTATCCAGGTCCAGAAGCGCGACCACGGGGCCTGATTGCAGGTTAAGGTTCGCCGCGCTATCTGTGGCTTCACCATTACGGTAATAGCGGATCAGCGACCGGGGCGGCAGATCCGGCACGTCAAACTCTTCGCCCGCCTGAACAAGCAACCAACGCAATAAGGCATCCAGGTGTTGCGGGGTGCGTCCCTGGTATAGGGCCCGGCCTTCAAGCCAGGGTTCCTGTTCGGGGAAACGGGCCTTAAGCTCTGCCAGATGGGCTTTCAAGTCCGTGCCGGGGTCCGGCGCTTTCATCACGTTGTTCAGGGTCGTGGCATCCAGCCCTTCCAGGGGCTTGCGCCCCTGTAACCGTGACAGCACAGTCAGCGCCCTGTCGCCATTCACCCCCAGAATCGGAAACTCGCGAACGGCGGCCTGCTCGCCCACAGCACGCTCAATCCGGCCCACCTGCTCTCCGAAAACCGCCGCCATCAATAAGGCATCGGCCTGGCTCACCAGATCGTCGAGAGCGCTGTTGTCCAGGTTTGCCAATTGCTCCGGTGTTCGCAGAATAATGCGGTGATCTGGCTGGGCTGCCAGAAAGCGTTCCGCACCAGCAGCCATCTCCGCAGCGGAACGCTCAGACACTACCCCAAATACCGTGGCGCCGGACACTGGTTGGGACAGCATCAACAGAAGCCCGGAAAGGCAGCCGAACAACGGGCGTCTCAGAGTCCTATACAGGCGCTCAATCATGCCCTTACCTCTCCATGGTTGATCATAGGTCGTAGCGAATCGTCAGCATTGCGGTGCGGCCAGCGGCTATGTAAGCACTTCCATCAAAGCGCTGCGCCGTGGCGTATTCTCTGTCCAGCACGTTGTCGACCGTCAGATTGGTGGTCCAATGGCTGTCGATTTCCCACTTTGCCCGCAGGTCCCAAGTGACAAAGCCGGCAATGCGCTCTTCATTCTCTGCGTCGTCGTAGCGATACCCCTGGCCCTTAACGGTGGTTCCCAACGACACTCGGCCGAAGTCACGATCCAGATCCACCCGGAACTGTTTCGCGCTACGGCGACGAATTCGATTGTCGGTCTCACGGTCGCGGGGGTCGGTTACCGAGGCCCCAGCCTGCACGGTCCATTCGTCCAATTCCAGGCCAGCACTCAGCTCAACCCCCCTGATGCGTGCTTCGTTAACATTGAATGGTGCGAACCGACCGTCCCTAAAGACAAATACAATCAGATCATCAGCGTCTGTCTGATAGATCGCGGCATCCCAGAACCAACGGGCGTAATTTCCGCCAATACCAAGCTCCACGCTACCTGCGGTTTCCGGTTGAAGATCCGCATTGCCGAAGTTCGGGAAGTAGAGGTCATTGAACGTGGGCGCCCGGAAAGATGTGCTGTAGCTCACCCTTACTCTATGGTTGCGATCCATATCGACACCCATGGCGATCGCACCGGTTTCCTCACGACCAAAAGCCTCGTTATCGTCGGCGCGCAAACTCAACTGAAAGTCCGTCGGACCAAAATTCAACAGGGCCTGACCAAAAACAGCGGCGTTGGTGCGGCTGGTTTCGTCAAAGTCGGTGGTGCTGTCTACTTCATCCATCAAGAGTTCACCGCCCAAGATGTACTCATGGCGGCCGACACTGATCTGGTTCTCCCAACGGGCACTGCGGGTTTTGGTATCGAAGGTGCTGTCACCAAATTCGTCCCGTGTATCCTGCTCATCAATGGATTCGGCTAACAGGATACGGCTCCGCCAATAGTCGCTGATGGGCGCGTCCAGACGAACACCAACGGTTTGGATAGCAAAATCTGTATCACCGCCCTCGAACTCGGTATTGCCCTGGGCACGCATGAGGACAACGCCGGCTTCCCCACCGGAGTCGAACTGGTGAGCAACGGACGCCAGGGCTGAAGTGTTACGAAAGCCCTTGTCTTCGCCCCCTTCAACAATGGCCGTGCCGTCAGTTTCCAGATGGCTTGCGCTCAGACTGTATGTCATCCGGCCTTCAGAGCCGGCCGTTCCAGCTACATACTCCTGGGTGTTAAAGTTGCCACCGCCTGCCTGAACCCATCCCTCGCGGCCCTTTTCGGCGCTATGCGTGAAGGCCTGGATAACCCCGCCCACGGCATCGGCCCCGTACAGGTTACTGCGGGAACCCCGAACAATTTCTACCCTTTCCACCATTTGCGGCGGGAAATACTGCCAGGCAGCACTACCACTGGTGGCCGAGCGCAAACGAATGCCGTCCACCAGGAAAACCGTGGATTCGCTGCCGGTACCCCGGGTGTAGACACTGGTGTTCTTACCGAACGAGCCGTTGCTGGTGATATCAATGCCGGGTTGGCCCATCAGCAGCTCGTCGAACGTTTGAGGCTGCAAGCGTTCGATCGCCTCTTCATCGATCACCGTGACCGATGAGTCACTTTCGCCCCGGGTCTTCGGACCAAGCGTGGCCGTAACAACAATGGGGTCAAGTGCCGAGACCATTACCTCTTCGTCGGCTAGCGCACTGGAAACTGGCAGGAACACAAGGGGGAGGCCGGAAAATAGAACCGGCAAAGACTTCGAACAACTCATAATCAACACTCGCTGGCAAACCACGCGCACCCGCGTGATGGTTATTGTGTTGCGGAGTTTGAGTATGAGATTGGGGAGGCAGGATACGAGTCAGAGTACGGGTGTGAGACCGACGCAACTCTCCCACCGCCGTCGCCCTCCGCAACTTCCGGTGTGCATTCAGGCCGGTCTCCGGGCTTGCGAGTGGATCAGCCTGTTGGACTGGTCCGGGGCAATCACCTTCCCATGCATGATGCACAGTGGCTTTTTCGATTGCCTTTAGCTCGCTTACCGTTGCGGGGGCAGCGTCGGACTTTAACCGACTTCCCGTTTTACGCTTTCCGGCGGGGATACCGCAAAAAAGCGTTACCTGAACACGGTGTTCATCGAATCGGGCGCCAAACTAGCAGCCCTTATGTGCTAAATCAATACAGATGGCTTAAATACAGTGCCTGCTCTAACCGCGTCCATTCCGGTTCTGAGCCGGGCAATCCAAAGCGCAGCGCAGCAGGATTCTCGAACTCCCGAACGAGGATTCCCCGCCGTGCGAGTTCGCCTGCAATGTCCGCCGCCCGGCCATGCCGAACGTATCGAAAGAGCGCCGTTCCTGCGGCTCCTTCAAGGCCATGCCGCGACAGGCAGTCCGCCAACCGCTGGCTTTCACTGTGCAGTCGCTCCATCGTCGCAGCTTGCCACTGGGTGTCCGCCAGCGCCTGGCCCATGATAAATCGCGCAGGGCCACTGATTGACCAGGGCCCGATCATTGCACCCAATCGGCGAATAATATCCGGGTCTCCCACCGCAGCTCCGGCCCGCAGGCCCGCCAGGCCGAAAAACTTACCCAGGGATCTCATGACGATAAGACCGGGTCTGTCGGTCGCATACCCGACACTGAGTTCCGGAGTGGCATCGACGAACGCCTCGTCTACAATCAGCCACCCACCACGACGTTGAAGCCGCTGATGCCAGCTCAGCAACCGGTCCGGATCAACAACCTGGCCAGTGGGATTATTTGGATTGATCCACACCAGCACGTCCAGCTCGTCCAGCCAGCTTTCGTCATCATCCGCTAGCTGATCATTGCCAATCTCGATCACCCGATGGCCGGCAGCAGCCCAGTTATGACCATGCTCCTGGTACCCCGGAGAGGGCACACCTACCCGGCACGGCTGTCGTAAACGGGGCAAGTGCATGATTGCCGCCTGGCTACCAGCCAGGGCCATACATGCGGCGCTATCCGGTGCACCCACCCATTGTCTGATGAGTGGCTCCAGGCCATCGTCTGGCTCCGGCAGGCGACGCCAGACCTCTTCCGGGATCGCCGGAACAGGCCACCCATGCGGATTGATACCGGTGGACAGGTCCAGCCATTGATCCAGCGGGGTGCCCCACGTTTTTGCGGCGGCCCGTAGCCGGCCACCATGTTCCAGCGGCGACAAATTCACGCTTCAATACCCTGGTCTCGGGCCAGCATTATTTTCCCGGCACCCAAAGCACATCGTCCTTACCCTGGTTGTTGGCGTGTCTGGCAAGGACAAACAGCAAATCAGACAGCCGGTTCATGTATTCCAGCACCAACGGGCTGATGTCCTGCTCTTCCTGTAGCTGAGCAATGATGCGCTCAGCACGCCGCGTTACCGTGCGGGCATGGTGGAGATGCGTAGCCGCAGCATTGCCTGCGGGCAGGATAAAGGAGCGAAGCGACGGAATATCCGCGTTGAACTGGTCGATCTCCTGCTCAAGCTCAACGGTCTTGCCCTCGGCAAGCCTCAGTGGCGGGTATTTCGGGTTCTCCACGATCGGGGTACACAGATCCGCCCCGACATCAAACAGGTCGTTCTGGATGCGTGCCAGTATCACGTCCAGTTCGTCGTCCACATGCAGCCGCGCGAGACCAATCACTGCGTTGGCCTCATCCACCGTACCGTAGGCTTCCACACGCAGGTCATGCTTGGCGACGCGGCTGCCGTCGCCAAGACCGGTATCGCCCTTGTCTCCGGTTTTCGTATAGATCTTGGTGAGCCTGACCATTCATGTCTCCCGTGAACCGGTTCTGTCAGTATTCAAAGCCGGTCAGATTACAGGTTTTTCGCGATAGGTTCCCCATATCCCTTTCAGGGTTTCAACAATATCGCCCATCGAGGCGCCCTCTTTCACCAGTTCGATGGTGATGGGCATGAGATTGGCCGATTCGTCCTCGGCCTGCTCTTTCAGTTGCCTGAGCATGTCCTGGACTTTCTCCTCGTCGCGATTGTCCTTGACCCTATTCAGGCGTTCAATCTGCCGGCGTTCGGTTTCCGGATCGTGGGGATGGGTTTCGATTTCAACATCCTCTTCGTCCTGCACGAACATATTGACGCCGATTACCGGTCGCTCACCGCTGGCCTTGCGCAGCGCGAAGTCATAGGCGGAATCGGAGATGCCTCTCTGGAAGTAGCCGTCGTCGATGCACTGGAGCGTACCACCGAGCTCTTCCACTTCATCAAGAATCTTCCAGACTTCCTTCTCGATCTCATCGGTAAGATTCTCGACATAGTAGGAACCGCCCAATGGGTCCACCACCTGGGTGATGTTGGTCTCGTAGGCGATGATCTGCTGGGTTCGCAGGGCAATACGCATCGCCTCTTCCGTTGGAATGGCGAACGCTTCATCCATGCCGTTGGTGTGCAGCGATTGGGCGCCACCCAGTACCGCAGACAGTGCCTGAAGCGCGGTACGGATCGGGTTGATGGTGTACTGCGGCTTGGTCAGGGTGGCCGCGGCAGTCTGGGCGTGAAAACGGAGCCGGCTGGCCTCGGGTTTGGTGGCGTTGAATTTTTCGCGCATGATCTTGGCATAAACCCGCCGGGCTGCGCGGAACTTGGCAATTTCCTCGAAGAAATCCGCCTGGCTGACAAAGAAGAAGGACAGGCGTGGCCCGAACTCATTCACGTCCACGCCCGCGTCGATGGCGGTCCTGACGTACTCCATGGTGGTTGCCATGGTATACGCCACTTCCTGGACCGCCGTCGAACCGGCTTCAGAAATGTGATAGCCGGAGATGTTGATAGGGTTGTACCGCTTCATGTTTTCGGAGCCGTACTGAATACAGTCCCGCACCAGGCGAACCGATGGCCGCACCGGGAATATCCACTCTTTCTGGGCAATGTATTCCTTGAGAATGTCGTTCTGGATGGTGCCCGACAGGTCATTGAGATCGTATCCCCGTTTCTGCGCCAAGGCGATGTACATGGCGTAGAGAATCCAGGCTGACGGATTGATGGTCATGGATACCGAAATTTTGGTCAGATCAATGTCGTCGAACAACTCCTCCATGTCGGCAAGGGTGTCGATGGCAACGCCTTCACGGCCCACTTCACCCTGGCTCATGGCGTGACTGGAGTCGTAACCCATCAGGGTCGGCATATCGAAGTCGATGGACAGACCGGTCTGGCCCTGGGCGATCAGGTACTTGAAGCGACCGTTGGTTTCCCTTGCCGTACCGAAGCCGGCAATCTGGCGCATGGTCCAGTTCCTGCCCCGATACATGGTGGGGTATGGCCCCCGCGTAAACGGGTATTGCCCAGGGAAACCAATATCCTCAAAGGGCGTATTCTTCAGGTCCAGTGGCGTGTAGGTACGTTTCGTCGGCATTCCCGAGGCAGTGGTGTATTCCGTCTTGCTCTCCGGCGCCCGCTTGATAAAGGACGACACCTCGTTCTGTTCCCACTGGTCGAACTCTTTTTCCATGTGCTTGAGTGCAGCGGGGTCATACTGGTCAGTGCGCTTCATGAATGGTCTCCTTCATGGCTTTTAACAAGGTTACTGCGGCTCCATGGGGGTCCAGTTCGCGCTGGGTAACCTTCTTGAGCAGCTCTTCGGTCTGCGACCTGCTGTCACGTGCAAAATTATCCCGGACAATCTCTTCAGCAACCTTCACCACCCGGGTTAATGCAATCTGGTGCCGCCGCTGGGT
Organism: Marinobacter sp. UBA2688; assembly: GCF_002352785.1. NCBI lineage: Bacteria > Pseudomonadati > Pseudomonadota > Gammaproteobacteria > Pseudomonadales > Marinobacteraceae > Marinobacter > Marinobacter sp. UBA2688. The sequence continues at coordinate 178,136 of NZ_DELU01000013.1, read as the reverse complement.
GATTTCGCCGCTTTTTTCCAGGTGCTCAGCGTGACGATCAATGGCAGCCATCAGGTCGTCAAAACCGGTATGCTTTTCGGAACTGGTAGGCACCACGGGCACCCGCCAGATTCCCTCGCCCGGCTCCAGGCTCATCATCAGCATGGCCTTGAGTTCCTGAATGGTTTTGTTGGAGTCCGGCCGGTCCGCCTTGCTCACCACGTGAACATCGGCGATCTCCAGAACGCCGGCCTTGATGGCCTGGATGTCGTCGCCCAGCCCGGGCGCGTTGACGACCACGGTCGTGTGGGCGGCACGGACAATATCGACCTCGTCCTGCCCCACCCCGACCGTCTCGATCAAGACCACGTCGAAGCCGCCGGCATCCAGAAGATCAACCGCATCCAGGGCTGGCCTGGCGAGGCCGCCCAGGGTTCCCCGGGTGGCCATGCTGCGGATGAAAACACCGGGGTCGGACACCAGGTCGCCCATGCGGATACGGTCACCGAGGATCGCACCGCCGGAGTACGGGCTGGACGGGTCAATAGCAACAACGCCGACCTTGCGGCCGCTGGCCCGGTACTCATGGACCAGTTGCGTGACAAGGGTGGACTTCCCGGCTCCTGGCACACCGGTAATTCCCACCACATGGGCGTTGCCGGTGCTTTTGTAAAGCTCGGCCAGGGCTTCGCGCACCTCAGCATCACCGCCGCTTTCAACGCGGGTAATAAGTCTGGCGATGGCGCGAAGATGCCCTTCCCGCACACGTTCAGCGAGCTTCATCGAGGGTATGCGGTTAATCATTTAACCTCCTCGCTTCTGGTTGAGGCTCTGGTAAAGATCGCGGTCGTCAACCACACGCTGGGCCTTGAAGTCCGTGCGTGGAAAGGTCTCAGGGTCAACCATGACAACCCTTGCCCGCACACCCAGTATCCGGCTCAGTTCAGCCTCTGCCTTCTCACCGAGGGATCTGACCGCATCCGGCCCCTTGCCTGCGACCTCCTGGTTAAACTCCGCTTTTACCGCCAGCTCATCCATAGAGCCACCCCGCGAAATGATGATCCGGTGCTCGCCGCCATAACCGGCCAGGCCTTCCAGAACTTCCGCAATGGCGCTGGGATACACGTTTTCACCGCGGATCTGGAACATGTCATCAATCCGGCCGTAGATGCCTTTGGGCAGCCTGGGATAAGTGCGACCACAGGGATTGTCTTCCATCACCCAATGGGTCAGATCACCGGAAACCATCCGGATCATCGGCTGGGACGTTCTCTCGAGATGGGTGTAGATCGGCGTTCCCTGATCGCCGTATGGCACCCGGCGATGGGTGTTGGGATCAGCCACTTCGGTGTAGACAATGTCCTGCCAAAGCAGCATGCCCTCGGTGTCTGCGCTACCGGAGGCATGCATCCAGGGGGTCAACTCTGCCATCGTTCCGCAGTCAACTACCTTGGCACCGTAGATCTGCTGAATCTTGTCGCGGATGGACGGAATAGAGCCGCCCGGTTCACCGGAGAAGAACAGCACCTTGATGCCGAATTCTCTCGGGTCTACCCCTTCCTCGCGGGCCACTTCCGCCAGCCTTAACGCGTAAGACGGCGTTGAATACAGCCCGGCTGGCTTCATCATTCCGAGCCAGGTTACCGCTCGCGCAGTCATCCCGGGCGCACCAGCGCCGAAGGGGAAGGCTTTGCAACCCAGTCTTTCAGCCCCGATCAACGCCCCCCATGACCCCATGTAGAGGCTCAGGATCGCCGCCACAAATACCGTATCACCGGGGCGCAACCCCATACCCCACATGATCCGGGCATGGTTGTTGGCAATGGTTTCCCAGTCACGCCTGGAAATGCCAAAAGCGGTGGGTCGGCCGGTAGTACCAGAAGTGCCGTGAATATGATGGATGTCGCTTTCGGGACAGCAGAGGTAATCCCCGAAAGGTGGATTTTTCGCCTGGGAATCGCGCAGTTCCTGCTTGGTGACGACGGGCACTTCCTCGAAGTCTGCGAGGGTACGGATGTCATTGGCCTTTATACCGGCCTCATCCCATTTGCGCTGGTAAAATGGCGAGTGGTCGTAGGCATAGGCCATCACCTCGCGGATGCGCGCAACAATCAACTCATCGCGTTTTTCCGGGTCCATCGTCTCCCGGTCCCGGAACCAGTAGGGACTGTTCGTATCCGGAAAATAGTCGTTGCGATAACTGGGGGGAAAATTCCACTCTTCCATCGGAGACTCCTGATATTGTTATTGGTTGTCGTCTGAGGAAATCTGCGGCCACGGCCCTGACTATCGGGCACCTCGATCTGCGACCATTTGCCGGAACGAATCGATGATTTCTTGCGGAGGAGTGTCCTGAAGAAGAATCTTGTGGACGCCCATCTGGTAGAGTTCTTTGACATCGTCGTCGGGGATGACACCGCCACCGGCAACGATCATATCTTCAGCTTCCTTGTCTTTCAGAAGCTCCAGTACCTTGGGGAAAATGTGCATGTGCGCACCGGACAGCAGGCTGATGCCGAGGATGTCCACGTCTTCCTGAATGGCAGCGTCCACGACTTCTTCAGGCGTGCGATGCAGTCCGGTATAGACCACATCCATGCCGGCATCACGCAGAGCACGAGCGACCACTTTAATGCCGCGATCGTGACCATCCAGACCGATTTTTGCCAACATTACCCGAATCACAGCTGCATTTTTGTCATTGTTTTGCATCGCGTTCTCCTTGGATTAACTAATCGTGCTCCCGCTTCTTTTCAGGGGTTCACGGCAGACTTGAATCTCTTTCTGAAGCCATTTTGATGCGGTTTCCACATGCTCTCTGGCAAGTGTTTCAGCAGTCCGTGCATCACCGGCCAATACCGCGTTCAGTATTGCCTCGTGCTCTTCCCAGATCTGTTTCTGGTTTTTCTCGACAATGAGAATGTCACTCATGACGCGCCTTACGTGATTCCAGTGCGCCTCCATTGAGTCAAGGATGAAGGTGTTACCCGCCAGCTCGTAGATGAAGCCATGAAAGCGCATGTCAGCATCGATCAGAGCGGGGAGATCATGTGCTTTCCCTGCCGCGAAACCTTCGGCAATGATGTCCTCACCTCGCTTTCGCGCCCCGGCATCCACTCGCTGGGCGGCAAGCCCGGCACTCACCAGATCGATCCCACACCGGAATTCGTACAGCTGCGCCACAAAACTCTCATCAAGCACCGACACCATCAGGCCCCGACGCCCTACCGCTGACAGAAACCCGTCATCACGCAGACGCTGCATAGCCTGGCTTACCGGCAACCGCGACACATCAAGCCTCTCGGCCAGCGTCTCCTGTGTGACCCGCTCACCCGGCTTAAGCAAACCTTCAACGATCGCATTGACCACAGAGTCGTAGATCAACTCCGGCAAGTTTTTTTCGGTCTGAATTTTTTTCATTGATCGCACCCCACGACGCAACTCCTTTTTGTCGTTTGCATACAGTATTCACCATGTAATACCTGATCGATTTACAAGCATATTAGACCTTTGTCTAACACTTGAGCATTCAGGGACACACAAAACGTCAGCGGGCCCAAGAAATGGGCCCGCTGATAAACGCGAAAAAAAGAGGAGAACTCGAAAGGAGGGGTCAGGAGACGCTGGTCAGCGTTTCGGCGGCGGCTCCAGCAAATCAATACCGGCGTCGTAAACCGCATTGAGGAAATCCACCAGAACGACCGCAGACAGGCCCCATATCTGATAGCGTTCCCAGCGATAACAGGGGACATAGAAGGTATTGTTGAGGAAGTTGAGCGGATCTGTGCGTTCTCGATTGTCGTCCAGGAAAAACTCAACGGGCACCCGGAAAATACTATCGATTTCCGCAGGATTGGCTTGAAGAGGGTGATCGCCGGGTATCACCCCTACGTAAGGCGTTACGAGAATCTGATGCAGCGACATGACCTGGCTCAGCGGCGCAATCAGTTCCACCTGGTCTGGTGGCAGCCCGATTTCCTCGTGGGTCTCGCGCAGCGCGGTATCGGCCAGGGAATGGTCTTCCGGATCGCGCCGCCCGCCTGGGAAAGACACCTGCCCCCGGTGGGTACTCAGGTTTTCCGACCTCAGGGTAAACACGATTTCAGGGTTTCCGTGGTCATTGGTGACCGGGACGAGTACGGCTGCTTCGGGGTAATCCAATGTCAACAAACGGGGTACATAGCCTGACAGGCGTTTGGTGAGAAGATCGCGCAAAACACGGCTCCGTTAAGACTTCTGACTGTTGAATGAGACACCGGCAGCGCAGATAGTTACACTTGCTACCAACACACATTTGTCCAGTATATGGTGAAACAGATGAAATACTGCAGCACATGCGGCCATCCTGTCGAACAGCGCATCCCCCAAGGCGACAATCGCCACCGCTACGTGTGCATCAGTTGTGAAACCATACATTACCAGAATCCCCGCATCGTCGCCGGTACGGTTCCCGTCTGGAAAGGGCGGGTTCTGCTATGCCGCCGCGCTATCGAGCCCCGCTATGGTTACTGGACGCTGCCTGCAGGGTTTATGGAAAACTCGGAAACCACCCTCGAAGCGGCCACCAGGGAAACCCGGGAAGAGGCGCTTGCAGAAGTGACGGTGGACAATCTCTACACCATCATTCATGTGCCACACATTGATCAGGTACACATGTTCTATCGCGCCACCCTCACCAGCGAAGACTTCGGGGCCGGCGAAGAGTCGCTGGAAACCCAGCTGTTTGCGCTGGAAGACATTCCCTGGGATGAGCTGTCGTTCCCCACTGTCCGTCGCACCCTTGAGCTCTATGTGGAAGACGTTCGCAATGAGCACTTCCCAGTGCATGTGGACGACATTCGGTACCGGATGGGGCCTCGTGCCTAAATATCCACGCCTGGCCGCCGCTACAGTGTTTCCATCCGAAACACCTCGTAGGCGGGCTCTTCGTATGGATGCGCCTGTTTCAACGCTCTAAGTGCCGCCTGAATCAGGTCGTCCTTGCACACCAGCTCAACGCGGAATTCGTCCACACGCTCAATTTCCCCTGCCTGGCCCAAAAAAGGCTGGCTGCCATCCAGCGGACGAAACTGCCCCTGACCTTTACATTGCCAGGCACAGCAATCGTAATCTCCAATACGCCCGGCACCCACTTCAAAAAGGGCGCTTTTGGTCGTTTCAAGATGACTCTCAGGCACGAAATAACATATCTTGTACATTCGTCAGATCCTCCCTTGAACACCGTTGTGTCAGAACAGAATCGGGCCATTCCGACACCCTTCCAACGGATAATTTTTGTACAGATTAAGCATTTAGCTACTTACCCACAGAATCTGTGGATAACTCTGGGGAAAGTTTTGGGGAACATGCCCCCATCCCCCGGAATTACTGCACTTTTGTTAAATTGGCGACAAATTCACCTACTTAATTAAGTTCTTATATTTCATATAGTTATAGTTGTCGAACAAAAAATGAACCTAAACCCAGTGCTTTGTGCACATTGCACACAGCATGGCACCAGGAATGTGCATAAACCGTTTGAGTCAAGGGGATTTTCGCACTTATAAACAAAAATTTCCCTTGAAAATTCTTGAAAGCTCCCGTCGCCAGAAACAAAAAAGCCGGCCCTGGATGAGTCACCTTTATGGTGCGTCCGGGGCCGGCTTTTTTAGCTCAGGCTATGGCTTTAGCTGAACCAACGCCTCGCATTACGGAACATTCGGATCCATGGCGCGTCTTCACCCCAATCGGCAGGGTGCCACGAAAGCTGGGAGGTTCTGAATACCCGTTCGGGATGGGGCATCAAGATGGTGACCCGTCCATCCCTTGTGGTCACACCGGTTATGCCCGCCTCAGATCCGTTAGGGTTCCATGGGTAACGCGTGGTGACCTCGCCGCGGTTATCCACGTAGCGCAGCGCGATCAGCTCGCTATCACTCAATTGGTCTGCAGACGTTCCAGCCGGGAACTCAACCCTGCCCTCACCATGGGCAACCGCTATCGGCATCCTGGAGCCGGCCATGCCTTCCATGAACGCCGACGGAGAAGCGGGCACCTCCGCCATCACCAACCGGGCTTCGAACTGCTCCGACTGGTTACGTACGAAACGCGGCCAGCCTTCGCTGCCGGGAATCAGTTCGTGCAGGTTGGACAGCATCTGACAACCGTTACAAACGCCAAGTGCCAAGGTGTCCTGACGGTTGAAGAATGCGGCAAACTGATCACGAACCCGATCATTGAACAGGATGGACTTGGCCCAGCCCTCACCTGCACCCAGAACATCCCCATAAGAGAAGCCACCACAGGCAACCATGCTGTTAAACCCTTCCAGGGAAACCCGGCCGGAGAGCAGGTCACTCATGTGAACATCCACGGACTCGAACCCGGCACGGTCAAAGGCGGCGGCCATTTCAACCTGTCCATTAACACCCTGCTCCCGCAGCACCGCCACCCGAGGACTGGCCCCTGTGTTGATGTATGGCGCGGAAACATCGTCGTTGAGGTCAAACGTCAGTTCCGCGTGAAGCCCCGGGTCACTGCTGTCCAGCAGGTTGTCGAACTCCTCCTGAGCGCAATCGGCGTTGTCACGGAGCGACTGCACGCGATAGCTGGTTTCCGCCCAAAGACGCTGCAGGTCCGCCCGCGGTCGGGATATGACCGACTGTCCCTCAAAGGTATAGCGGATGTGGTCGTCCTGGTTGACGGTACCGATCACCGAGGTGTGGTCACCAAGACCCGCTGCCGAAAACTGCTGTAGTACAAACCCGGTATCCTCCCGACGAACCTGGATCACGGCGCCAAGTTCCTCATTGAAGAGCTCACGAGCGAACTGGGACGCATCTTCCGCAAGACCATCGAGTTTGATGTCGATACCGGTGTGCCCGGCAAAGCTCATCTCAGCCAGGGTGACGAACAGGCCACCATCCGAACGGTCATGATACGCCAGCAGCTTGCTGTCTGCGTTCAGGCCCTGGATAACCGCGAAAAACGCCTTGATGTCTTCCGGGTCGTCCAGATCCGGTGCTACCGCACCCACCTGCCGGTAGACCTGCGCCAGTGCCGAACCACCGAGGCGGTTCTGTCCCGCCGCAAGATCAACCAGAATCAGATCCGTATCGCCCGCATCTGTCGCCAGCTGAGGGGTCAATGTTCTGTCCACATCCGTCACCGGTGCGAAACCGCTGATGATCAGCGACAACGGGGCCGTAACACTTTTTTGCTCGCCGCCATCCTCTTCCCAGACCGTCTTCATGGACATGGAATCCTTGCCCACCGGAATGGTGATACCCAGTGCAGGACAAAGCTCCATACCAACCGCACGAACGGTTTCATAGAGGTTTTCATCCTCACCCGGGTGCCCTGCCGCGGCCATCCAGTTGGCGGACAGCCGAATATCCGACAATTTGGCGACAGGGGCGGCCGCCAGGTTGGTAATCACTTCGCCCACTGCCATGCGCCCGGATGCAGGCGCATCGATAACCGCAACCGGTGTGCGCTCACCCATGGCCATGGCTTCGCCTGTTTTTACATCAAAAGACGACGAGGTAACCGCCACATCACTGACAGGCACCTGCCAGGGGCCCGCCATCTGGTCACGCGCGACAAGCCCCGTGATGGTCCGGTCACCAATGGTGATCAGAAAACTCTTTGAGCCCACCGACGGCAGCCTCAGAACACGGCTTACCGCATCGTTCAGATCAATTTTTGTGGAATCAAATATGGGCTTAGTGAATGAGGAACGCGAAACACTGCGATGCATGCGGGGCGGCTTGCCGAACAGAACGTCCATCGGCAGATCAACCGGGCGGTCGTCGAAATACGAATCCCCGAGTTCCAGATGGTGGGCCTCGGTGGCTTCGCCGATCACCGCATAGGGGCAACGCTCACGGCGGCACAAGGCATCAAACTGTTCAAGGTTCTCCGGCGCCACCGCCATCACGTAACGTTCCTGGGATTCGTTACACCAGATCTCCAGGGGCGACATGCCCGGCTCGTCGCTGGGAATGTCACGCAGTTCGAAACGGCCACCGCGACCACCGTCCTTGACCAGTTCCGGCATGGCGTTGGACAGGCCGCCAGCTCCCACGTCATGAATAAAGCATATGGGGTTGTCGTCGCCCATTTGCCAGCAACGATCAATCACTTCCTGGCAGCGACGTTCCATTTCCGGGTTATCCCGCTGGACCGACGCAAAGTCCAGGTTCTCGTTGCTGGATCCGGAATCCATGGACGATGCAGCGCCGCCGCCCAGACCAATCAACATGGACGGGCCGCCGAGGACGATCAACTTGGCCCCCACAGGAATATTGCCTTTCTCCACATGGTTCGCCCGAATATTACCCAGGCCGCCAGCGATCATGATGGGCTTGTGATAACCGCGTACCTCTTCGCCACCGGCACCGGGCGCCACTTCCTCAAAGGTCCGGAAATACCCGGCGAGATTGGGACGGCCGAACTCATTGTTGAAGGCAGCACCGCCAATGGGACCTTCAATCATGATATCCAGAGGCGAGGCAATTCGTTCCGGCTTCCCGTAACCAAGTTCCCAGGGCTGCGGGTCATTCGGGATGTTAAGGTTGGATACCGTGAACCCGCTGAGGCCCGCCTTCGGCTTGGAACCACGCCCGGTTGCCCCTTCATCACGGATCTCACCACCAGAACCGGTTGCAGCACCAGCCGCCGGCGCTATCGCGGTCGGATGGTTGTGGGTTTCCACTTTCATCAGGATATGGATATCTTCCTCATGATAGCGATACACACCGGTTTCGGGCTCCGGGAAGAAGCGCCCCCCACGGCTGCCGGCGATGACCGACGCGTTGTCCTTATAAGCGGAAAGCACGCCCTCGCTGTTCATCTCAAAGGTATTGCGAATCATCGCAAACAGGGATTTCTCCTGCCCTTCGCCGTCGATATCCCAGGAGGCGTTGAAAATCTTGTGGCGGCAATGTTCTGAGTTGGCCTGCGCGAACATCATCAACTCAACATCGGTGGGATCACGTTCCAGGTCCGAGAAGGACTTCACCAGGTAATCGATCTCATCTTCAGCCAGCGCCAGGCCCAGTGAGCGATTGGCATCTACCAGTGCCTGACGCCCACCAGAAAGCACCGGAACTCGGTTAAGGGTGCGCGGCTCGTCGGTATGGAACAACAATTCCGCACCGCCCATCTCGTGGAAGACTTTCTGGGTCATGCGGTCGTGAAGCAACGCCGCAATCTTCTCCCGCTGCTCGAGGCTCAGCTTGCGGTTGGCTTTCACGTAATAGGCGATACCCCGCTCAATCCGCCGAATCTGCCGCAGGCCACAGTTGCGGGCGATGTCCGTCGCTTTGCTTGACCAGGGTGAAAGGGTGCCCGGGCGCGGAACCACCAGGAAAAGTACGCCATCAGGCTCTTCGGCGGAAACACTGGGACCGTATGTCAGCAGGCGATCAAGTACCGCCTGATCGGATTCGGACAGCGGGAACTCAAGATCCGTGAAGTGCATGAACTCGGCATACACATGTTCCACCGCAGGCACGATGTCCTGGAGGCGAGTATGCAGCTTGCGGGAACGAAAGGGCGAGAGCGCGGGAGCGCCGCGAAGTTCAAGCATGATCAAAACCTGTACGCGCGAGACTGGGAGCCGGTGCAGCATCCTGTGTTCCGTATCGACGGAGTACAAGGCAAACAGGAAAAGGCCGGCCATCTGAAAGGCCGCAATGATACTTGAAACACGCACCGGGATACAGCGTCAAAAGGTTATAAACCGGCCGCTATAATTTACATTGTTTTGCACATTAACCGAGCAGATTCATTGACCACCCCAGTATGACCGGGGATCATTACAGATGAGCCAGGGAGGCTCCGTATTGAGTGAACATCGGTTAAACTCCCAAAACTGTGCTGGCATGCCACTTGCTGCTTTTTTAGTAACGCAAGAAGTGCGAGCGAGGTAGCAGGGAGTGATCGGACATCAGGGGAAACACCGTAACACTCAGCGTCCTGCATCAAGGGAGTTCAGGAATTTGCCTAAGAACCGTCGTCAGCCGTACACGGCCATCGCGAAATTCACCTGCCTACTGTCAATAATCCTGACAGTTGCAGGATGCTCAAGGCCAAGCACTCTTCAGGAGATCCGTTCCGAGGGTGTGCTCCACGTTATCACCCGGAATGCGCCATCGGTTTATTTTGAAGGCCGTGATGGCCCCACTGGTTATGACTACGAACTGGCGCGCCTGTTCGCAGAGGACCTGGGCGTTGAGCTCAAGGTTCGCGTTGCGAAGGACAACACCAGCGTGCTGTCGATACTCGATCAGGACTACGCTCACATCGGTCTGGCAGGGCTGTCCTCGCGCCCCGATTTTCAGCAGCGCTACCAGAAGGTTGCCAACGGCATCGAAGCCGAATCCGTGGTGGTCTATAACCGCGAAGTTGACCGCCCGGAATCCCTGGAGGATCTTGAGGGGCAGACTATCCATCTGGTGGCGGACAGCAATCACGAACACCAATTGGAACAGTTCAGCGCCAACAACAGCGGCCTGCAGTGGACCATGCACGCCGGCCTGGACGCGGCTGGCATCCTCTCACGCGTGGAGTCCGGCGAGTTCCCGCTGGCCATCGTATCCTCCAACGAACTCGAGCTGAACCATGTGTTCTTCCCGAAGGTCAAGAGCGCGTTCAGCCTCGGAGAGCCCGAACCATTACTGTGGCTCTTTCCCAGCGAGCAGGACCAGAGTCTGGCCAATGCCGCAGAACAGTTTATTCAGGAGCTGCGGGACGACGGCACACTGGCGCATATTTCCGAGCGATTCTACGGTCATCTCGACCGCCTGGACTATGTTGGCGCGCGGACCTTTGTTCATCACGTGGAAAACCGCCTGCCCAAGTACGAAAGCCTGTTTCGCGATTACGCCAAGACCTACGAACTGGACTGGCGACTGCTGGCCGCCATGGGCTACCAGGAGTCCCACTGGCGCCCTAATGCAGTCTCGCCGACCGGTGTTCGCGGCCTGATGATGTTAACGCGGAACACAGCCAGCCATATCGGCATCAATAATCGTCTCGATGCCGAGGAAAGCATCCAGGGTGGCGCAAAGTATTTCACCATCGTGCATAGCCGGGTCCCCGATCGCATTCCCGAACCGGACCGGACCTGGTTTGCCCTCGCCTCCTATAACGTTGGCTGGGGGCACGTGGAGGATGCCCGCAGACTGACCGAGGGGGCCGGCAGAAACCCTGACCGCTGGATGGACGTCAAGGAATTCCTGCCTCTGCTGGCCCAGAAGGAATGGTATTCCAAAACGCGGTTTGGCTACGCCAGGGGGCATGAACCGGTGATTTACGTTCAGAACATACGCCGCTACTACGATTTCCTGGCCTGGCTGACGGAGCCAACAAAGGTAGCGGAAACTGAGGAAAAGCCCTGGTTCAAAGAGTTGGAGGGTATGGAAAAGATTGTCGGGCCCGTCGATGGCAAGGAAAACAACAGCGACATCAGGGCGTCGCTGCCAGAGGAATTCGGTTTCGTCCCACCAACGCTATAGCCGTTGCTCAAGCGCGCTTTCCACGTGCTCGGAGGAAAACCCCCGACGGGCAAGAAAGCGGGCCTGGCGAGCTTTTTCATCCCAGTCATCGCGGATATCGCTGAGCCCGAACCGCTTCTCCCGAAGCAGCGTCGCCCGGTCGGACCAGTCCGTGTCGTTCATTTCCCGGACGCAGGACGGCGGCTCCTGGATACCCCTTTGCTGGAGTTCAGCCTGGATTCTCAGCGGCCCGTAGCCCAGATCCATCCGCTGCCGGGCATAGACCTCCGCGAATCGCTCATCACTCAACCAACCTTCGGTTTCATAGTCGTCCAGAACCTGCTCAATAACATCCGATTCGATCTTCCTCTGCTTGAGCTTAAGCGCGAGTTCCAAACGGCTGTGCTCCCGTCTGGCGAGCAGTCGCAACGCGGCGGAACGCGCCTTGTGGTCCTGATCTTCCGGATTTGATGCTTTTCCCATTCAGACTCTTCCCGCAAATGCCGACAAAACGCTAGACTAGCCCCCACCTGATACAGCTGACCGTTCAATTCCATGGATCGATCAGCTGACGTACCCGGCACCCGGAACTCCGGACAACGCCGATGGCTGGTGCCTGCTTACTTTGCCGGCACCGGGAACTGGTTTCAATATCAAAGGATAACCCCATGGCCGCATTCATCCAGAAACTGTTTGGAAATCGCAAAGCAACCGCGACTGCCGTTACCCCTCGCAAGGAAGCTACGAAGGAAGAGGCCGACAAGACAAGCAGGCAGGATGACCAACGAGAGCTGCAGGCAGAAGCACTGAAAGCCAACCCGTCCGAAGGCGAACTCGAGGTACTGGCCATTGGCGGCCTGACAGCAGGTATACGCAGCGAGGCGGCGGAAGCACTGACAGAAAAAGCCACCCTGCAGCGCGTCCAGAAGCTTGCCAAAGGCAAGGACAAAGGGGTCTATCAAATCGTTCGCCAGAAGCTGCAACGTATTCGCGACGACGAAGATCGACAACGAAAACTGGCCGAAACCATTCAAACCATCGTGCGTCATGCGGTTGAGCAGGCCCGCAGCGACGACACGAAGTTATTTGAGGCGCGTCTGGACGCACTCCTCCAAAAGTGGGCTGATGTTGAAGCTCAGGCCTCACAGGAACAAACCACGGAGTTCCTGCAGGCTGTTCACCAATGCCGCGAACGGCTGCGCGAGATGCAGGCCGAAAAGGATCAGCTGAGGCATCAGCAAGAGCAAAAGAGCCAACGGGCGGAAACGTTGTCCTTACTGGAAGACACCCTTGACGAACTGAAACATCAGGATCCGGACCTGGAACCCTCCCTGGCCTCCCTGGATGCCTTGCAGAAAACCCAGGAGAACCGCTGGCTGGAAGCCACCCGGGACACCCAGGTGGAGAAACAGGAACAGAAAACCTACGAGAACCTGATGCAGTCGCTGCGGAGTTATATATCCGCAGTCAAGCGCCTCGGCCAGCACCGCGACGAGATCATGGCGTTGCAAGCCACCGACAGCAGTGACACCGATGATAGCAAGCAGACCGATCAAGCCAGGGTGATACTGGAAACCGTCGACTGGCCCCGCGATTTCAGGCGCCCCACCTTGCTGGACGCTCTGAATCGCCTTGCGGGAAAACCCCGCCCTGCAAAAACCAACAAGCCAGACTCGGAAGAACAGAAGGCCTTGGCTGATTCGCTTCGGCAGGTGTTGGATAAGCTGGAGGAAGCTCTCGAATCCAAGCAGTTGAAGGAGTCCCGCCAGCACTTCAAGGCCGCACAACAACTCGCAAAAGGCCTTGATCATCGCCACGGCAAATCACTGCAACCACGAATGCACCTGCTCGGCGGCCAGCTTCGCGAACTGACAGACTGGCAGGGCTTTGCAACGCGCCCGAAACAGGAGTCGCTCTGCGAACAGATGGAATACCTGGCAAACCAGCCCATGGAACCGGAAGCCAAGGCTGAGCGAATCAAGGAACTGCAGAATGAGTGGCGGGGTTTGGGAGGTTCTTCCGATCGCGACTTGTGGTCACGGTTCAAGCAGGCCTCGGATCAGGCGTATGAGCCCTGCAAGGCCTATTTCTCTGCCAAGTCCGGGCTGAAACAGGCAAACCTGGAAACCCGCAAGACGATTTGCGATCAGCTAGGCACATTCCTCGACAACGCCGACTGGAATAACATTGACTGGAAAGCGGCCGAACGCATACACCAGACCGCACGTGAAGAGTGGAAAGCGGCCTGGCCCGTGGAATTTCGCGACAATCGCCCGGTTCAGAAACGGTTCGACGACCTGCTGAAACAGCTCGAGGCGCCGCTGGATACCGAGCGTAAGAAGAACGAAGCTCTTAAACAGGGCATTGTTGAGCGAGCGGAAGCCCTGATTGAACACGAGCCCCTGGGCGATGCCATGAGCCAGGCGAAAGCCCTGCAAACAGAGTGGACGAGCATTGGCATTACCCGACACCGCGAAGACCGAAAACTGTGGCAAGCGTTCCGCAAAGCCTGCGACCAGATCTTCGCGCGAAGGGATGCCCGCAAGAATGAGCAGGAACAGCTTTCCCGTGAGGCGGATGAAAAAGCGGGGCCGGTGCTTGAAGCCTGCCAATCGGCGGGCTCCGATAGCAGCCTTGATGTGCTCAAAGCGACACTGGCTGAACTTGACTCGCTCAGAAACGAGCCATTGTCTGCGGGCAGCAAAGAGCGAGTCAGCCAGGAACGCAGTCGCCTTTCAGGGCTGGTTTCGACCCGCCAGCTGCAGGATCAGATAGATACCTGGAAAACTTGGATCAACGCCCGGAGTTCAAGCACCCTGGACAGCGAGGCACTGCCACAGCATTGGGCCGGTCTGGCTGCCGATGTGGGCCAGCCAGACCCGGTAGAACTGGTGATTCGGGCGGAGATACTGGCGGAAGTGCCGTCACCGGCGGAAGACCAGGGCCGTCGCATGGAAATTCAGGTACAGCGACTTGCCGAAGGCATGGGCAACGCTTCTTCGGATAGCGACAAATCAAGGCAACTGGAAATGCTGGTTGCCAACTGGTGTGTGGTTCAACCAGTGGATGTTGTCAGTGAGCCCCTGGCTGAACGGCTTGGCAAGGCGTTGGAGGCTGTACTGAGCGAGAGCTAATCGTCCCGCTGATGGGTCTTTACAAACTCCCTGGCCTCCCGAACGGCGGTCAGGGCCTGTTTTTTCATGGTCTCGAGTTCGCCGTCGGCGAGGTAGAACATCATATCGATGCTGTGGCGGTAGTATTTGGCTGGCAGCCGATTTAGCGCCACACACATCACGTCGGTCAGGTAGTCCTGGCTGTCACCATCCCCTCTTGTTTCATCAATGGCTTCCGCAACCAGCGGCTCGTAAAAGTTATCGATGGCATCTCTCAGGGACATCGCTTTGCTCCTGCTTGTGATGGGTACCTGTCTACACCATAGAACCCTACCCTGAAATTGTCATGACCGGATTGAGCAGTTTCGCCAATTCGATTGGCAGTGCTCGTCATTACGCTTACCCGTCAGGACCCGCTATGGTTACCCTTCGCGATGCTATTACTGAGTCAACGACCAACAGAGGACAGGAAATGACCACCGAAGCCTATATCTTCGATGCGGTTCGTACGCCCCGGGGGCGCGGCAAGAAAGACGGTGCCCTGCACAGCGTTAAACCCATTACCCTGCTGACCACCGTTCTCAAGGCGCTACAGGAGAGAAACAGCCTGGACACCGCCCAGGTGGACGACATCGTTATGGGCTGCGTGACCGCGGTTGGCGACCAGGGTGCGGATATTGCCAAAACCGCCGCCCTGGCCGCGGACTGGGACGAAGTTGTAGCCGGTGTCACCCTGAACCGATTCTGTGCATCCGGCCTTGAGGCCGTCAACCTGGCGGCGATGAAGGTTCGTTCCGGGTGGGAAGACCTGGTGGTTGCCGGCGGTGTTGAAGGCATGTCTCGCGTTCCCATGGGTTCCGATGGCGGTGCCTGGGCCACGGACCCGGCCACCAACCTGCACACTGGCTTCATGCCACAGGGCATCGGCGCGGACCTGATTGCAACACTGGAAGGCTTTAGCCGGGAGGATGTAGACGGGTTTGCGGTGAAGTCACAACAAAAGGCCGCCAACGCCTGGGAAAAAGGCTATTTTTCAAAGTCCATCGTTCCGGTTACCGACCAGAATGGCGTGATGATCCTGGATCGTGACGAGCATGTACGCGGCAACACCACGGTGGAATCCCTGTCCAGCCTCAAGCCCTCGTTCCAGATGATGGGTGAAATGGGCTTCGACGGCGTCGCCCGGGAAAAATACCACTACGTGGAGAAAATCAATCACGTACATCATGCCGGCAACTCCTCCGGCATTGTGGATGGCGCCACGGCGCTCCTTATTGGCAGCGAAGCCAAGGGCAAGGCCATGGGGCTCAAACCCCGAGCACGTATCCTGGCCACAGCGGTCACCAGCACCGACCCCACTATCATGCTGACCGGCCCTGCCCCGGCGGCTCGCAAGGCGCTGGAAAAAGCTGGCATGACAGTCGACCAGATCGACTTGTTCGAAGTAAACGAAGCGTTTGCCTCCGTGGTGATGCGCTTCCAGAAGGAGTTGTCGGTTCCGGACGAAAAAGTGAACGTGAACGGCGGTGCTATCGCCATGGGCCACCCACTGGGGGCCACTGGCGCTATGATCCTGGGCACCCTGCTCGACGAACTGGAGCGGAGAGAACTGCGCTACGGCCTGGCCACCCTGTGTGTGGGTGGTGGAATGGGTATTGCCACCATCATTGAGCGCGTCTGAGCCGACGACTGATTCTGAGAGGAGAACCAACTATGAGCGCCATTCACTACGACCTGGGTTCAGACCAGATCCTGACCCTGACCATCGACATGCCCGGCCAGTCCGCCAACACCATGAACGCCGATTTTCGAGCGGCACTGACGGAGACAGTGGGCAAGGTTAAAAGCGATCTCGACAATATCCGCGGCATTATTGTCACCTCCGCCAAGAAAACCTTCTTTGCCGGCGGTGACCTGAAAGAGCTGTACAAAGTAACCCGGGAAGACGCCGGTGCCTTTGAAGACATGGTCAACGGCATGAAAGCCGAGATGCGCGTCCTCGAAACCAGCGGCAAACCCATCGTGGCAGCCATCAATGGCTCTGCCCTCGGTGGTGGTCTGGAAATCTGCCTGGCGTGCCATCACCGGGTTGTTCTGGACGAAGACAAGATTCAACTGGGCCTTCCGGAAGTCACCCTTGGACTGTTGCCCGGTGGCGGCGGCACTCAACGCCTGCCCCGTATGATCGGTTTGGAAGCGGCCTTCCCCTTCCTGATGGAAGGCAAAAAGGTAAACCCAAAAGCGGCGCTTAAGGCCGGCATTGTTAATGAACTGGCCTCGTCCACCGACGACATGATGGCCAAGGCACGGGCCTTTATCGACGCCAATCCAAAGAGCCAGCAGCCTTGGGACCAGAAAGGCTTCAAGTTTCCTGGCGGCGCGCCTCACCACCCCGCCATGGCCCAGAAACTGGCTATTGCGCCGGCAATGCTCAAGCAGAAAACCAAAGGCTGCTACCCCGCCCCGGAGCGTATCCTGTCCGCCGCCGTGGAAGGTGCCCAAGTGGACTTCGACAATGGCAGCCTGATCGAAACCCGCTATTTCGCGGAACTGGTTATTGGTCAGGTCGCCAAGAACATGACCGGCACTTTCTGGTTTCAGCTTAACGCGGTCAACGCCGGCGAAAGCCGCCCGCAGGGTGTTGAGAAGGAAACCTTCCGCAAAGTGGGCGTCCTTGGCGCCGGCATGATGGGCGCGGGCATCGCCTACTCCACCGCAACCCGAGGCCTGGATGTGGTCCTCAAGGACGTTTCCACGGAAAACGCGGAAAAAGGCAAGGCCTATTCCGAGAAACTGCTGGCGAAAAAAGTCAGCCGTGGGCGCATGACGGAAGAACAGAAAGCCGAGATATTGAACCGCATTAAGGCCACTGGTTCCGCGGACGACCTGGAAGGATGCGATCTGGTCATCGAGGCCGTTTTTGAAGACAGCAACCTGAAAGCAAAAGTCACCCAGGAAGCGGAAGCGAAACTGGCCGGGAACGGTCTCTTTGCGTCCAACACCTCCACCATTCCCATTACCCAATTGGCCAAGGCCTCGGCTCGGCCCGAAAAATTCATTGGGCTGCACTTCTTTTCGCCGGTGGACAAGATGCAACTGGTGGAAATCATCGTGGGTGAGAAAACATCTGACGACACCCTCGCCCGCGCCTTTGATTACGTCCAGCAGATCGGCAAGATCCCCATTGTGGTCAACGACAGCCGCGGGTTCTTCACCTCACGGGTGTTTGGCACCTTCGTCAATGAAGGCATCGCCATGCTGGGTGAAGGTATCCATCCGTCCAGCATCGAAAACGCAGGCGTATTGGCCGGCATGCCGGTCGGCCCGCTGGCGATTTCTGATGAAGTCAGCATGACCCTTATGCAACATATCCGCGACCAGAGCAAAAAAGACACGGAAGCGGCCGGTCAAACCTGGAACGCGCACCCGGCGGAAGCCGTCATCGACCAGATGGTCGGCAGCCACGACCGCAAGGGCAAGGCCGCCGGTGCCGGCTTCTACGAGTATCCGCAATCCGGGAAAAAGCACCTCTGGCCGGAACTGGACACACTGTTTGTCGATCGGGAAAAAGCCCGGAACACGGACCTCCAGGAGCTGAAAGACCGCATCCTGTTCATCCAGGCCATCGAAACCGTACGCTGCCTGGAAGAAGGCGTACTCCGGACCGTTGAAGACGCCAACATCGGCAGTATATTCGGTATTGGCTTTGCCCCCTGGACCGGCGGTGCCATCCAGTTCATCAACCAATACGGTGTCAGAGCCTTTGCAGAACGGGCAAAAGTCCTGGCCAAGCGCTTTGGTGAGCGATTCAACCCACCCCGTCTGTTGCTGGACAAGGCAGAACGCAACGCGGTCTTCGAGTAATCAACCCCTTCCCTTGCCGGAGCTGCACCTGCGCGCTCCGGCAAGGGGGTCACCAAAGGTTTCTCGCTGGCTTTCCGCCGGCCCCCGCGTTCACAAATCTGACGACTTCATGGACAGATTGTCACGTATCGAAACTTCCCCACTATGGCAACCGGTTCTGTGCTTGCCTACAATAAAACCATGAGCCAATCCAGCGATACCCAAAAAGCGCTTAATCAACTGCCAGCGGCCGCTCATCATGGGTCCCTCTCCGCAGCGCAGGGTATCGTCCACACCGTCAGGTAACAAAGCTTATGAGCATCGCGGAACGATTTGTCACCCGTTACAGCACGACCATGGGTGGAGTCATGCCCGGCAAAAAAACCTTTGCCCTGGCTCTCACGCTCGCACTCGCTGTGCCTGTATCGGCCAATCTGGATACCGACAAGGTCTACCAGCCGGTGTCTCCAACGGTGGAGCAGGCTCGCGCCAACATATTGATTGCCCGCCAATTGCAGTTCACCCACTTCCGCGATTTGAGCATTAACGACTCGCTGTCTGGGGATGTGTTTGACGCTTATCTTGACTACCTGGATGGCCAGCGCGTCTACCTGACACAGAAAGACATCGACAAGCTCAGTGCGATTCGGCTTGGGCTCGGATCGGCGCTCAAAACCGGTCAACTGCAACCGGGTTTTGATATCTACAACCTGGTTCAGCAACGCATCATTGAACGCCTCGAGTTCGCTCTCGACCTGATCGACAACGGCATCGACAAGCTCGACTTCAGTGCCGACGAACGCATCCTGCTGGACCGCTCCGACGCCGATTGGGCCGCCGACAGGGAAGCACTGGACGACCTGTGGGTAAAAAGGATCAAGAACGCCGTCCTGGCACAACGCCTCAACGATTCCGATGACGAATCCATCAAGGAGGCTCTGCAGCGGCGCTATGAAGGCCAGTTGAAGCGCGCCTACCAGGCACGTAGCGAGGACGCGTTCCAGGCTTACATGAACGCCTTCGCGGGCATGTGGGACCCGCATACCTCCTACTTTTCACCGCGCACGTCCGAGAATTTCAATATCAACATGAGCCTGTCCCTCGAGGGCATCGGCGCAGTGCTGCAATCAGACAACGAATACACCAAGGTGGTTCGCCTGGTACCGGGTGGGCCTGCCTCAAAGCAAGGCCAGCTTGAGCCGGCAGACCGTATCGTGTCGGTCAAACAGGACGACGAGGAAAAGCCCGTCAACGTCATCGGCTGGCGCCTCGACGAGGTTGTGGATCTGATTCGCGGCCCCCGCGAATCCACGGTGACCCTGGAAGTCATCCCCGCCGATGCCCCGGATGAAACCGTCACTGAAACCATCGCCATTGAGCGGGACAAAGTGAAGCTGGAGGAACAAAGCGCCAGCAAGGAAGTCATCGAGTTCGAACGCGGCAATACCACTTACAGCATCGGCGTCATTAACATTCCCACCTTCTACGCCGACTTCAAGGCGATGCAGGATGGCGATCCCAACTACAAAAGCACCACCCGGGATGTTCGCAAACTGATCGACGAGTTGAAGGCAGATGGCGTCGATGGCGTGGTGATGGACCTCCGCAATAACGGCGGCGGCGCACTTCATGAAGCCAACGACCTGGTCGGCCTGTTCATCGAGGAAGGCCCAACGGTACAGATTCGCAACTCCAACAACGACGTACAGGTACTCAACGACGAGGACCCATCCGTTGCCTATGACGGGCCGCTGGTGGTGCTGGTCAACCGAATGAGTGCCTCCGCCTCGGAGATTTTTGCCGGTGCCATCCAGGATTACGGCCGGGGCCTTGTGGTTGGCTCCCAGACCTTCGGAAAAGGCACGGTACAGGCTGTTCGGCCGCTGAATCACGGCCAGCTGAAAATCACCCAGAGCAAGTTCTACCGCGTGTCCGGCGGCTCGACCCAGCACAAAGGCGTGATTCCGGACATAGAAATTCCGTCGCGCGTGGACAAGACCCGTATCGGCGAGGATGCGCTGGACCACGCCCTGCCCTGGGACCAGATTGAAGCCGTGCCACATGCGCGCTACTTCGACTTCAGCGGTGTTATCGATGAACTCCGGAAGCGCCACGATACCCGGTTTGAGGAAAACCCGGAGTTCAGCTTGCTGCAGAAGGAAATCGAATTCCTGAAGCAACAACGCGAACAGGAATACGTCAGCCTGAACCTTGAAAAGCGCAAGGAATATCAGTCACAGATTGAGAGCACCCGGTTGACCATCGCCAACGCACGCCGCGCCATACACGGTGAAGAAGCCTTCGAAAGCCTGGACGCGCTGGACGACTGGCAGGACGAGCAGGCGGCGGAACCAGACGGCGCAGACGACGAACTGGATTTCATTATCCGCGAAGGCGGTAACATCATGGCGGATATGCTTGAGCTGGATCAGCGCATGGCGTCCATCCTGGCTCCCAAGCAGATCACCGCCCAGGCGAACACGCTGAGCGGCAAGTCAGGCCAGTAAAGGGTTTCAGCTAAACAATCCCGCCATACCGGTCAGGTTCGGGGTGCTGACCACACCCTTCTCAGTGACGATGACGTCGATCAGACTGGCCGGCGTCACATCGAACACCGGGTTAAACGCCTTCACGCCGGCGGGGGCGATCTGAACGCCCCGAACCTGCCTGAGCTCCTCCCCCTCGCGTTCTTCAATCGGGATGTCCTTCCCCGATGCGAGGGCCATATCCACCGTACTGGACGGTGCCACCACCATAAAACCGACTTTATGATGCCGGGCCAGGACCGCCAGGCTATAGGTGCCAATCTTGTTGGCCACATCACCGTTGGCCGTAATTCGGTCCGCGCCGACAATCACCCAACGCACATGACCCGCCGCTAGTATCGACGCCGCCGCCCCATCTGCGTTGAGCGTCACCGGAATTCCATCCCTTGCCAGTTCCCAGGCGGTCAATCGGCTACCCTGAAGCCAAGGCCGGGTCTCATCGGCAAACACATCCTTCAACAGCTTTTTCTCATGCAGACGCCGGATCACTCCCAGCGCTGTGCCGTAGCCGCCGGTGGCAAGCGCCCCGGTATTGCAGTGGGTCAGAACCGAAAACGGTTTGCTGGCATCCATGTGGGCCAGTGCATAATCCGCCATTGCCAGATTGGCAGACAGGTCGTCCTTATGGATTTGAACCGCCGTTTCGGAGAGGCGCTTTACCGCCTCCTCCAGGGAGTGACATTCTGAGAACACCTGCTCCATTTTCTGCAGCGCCCAGAACAGGTTCACCGCCGTTGGCCGGGAGGCCGCCAGTTCGCGAATGGCCTGCTTGATCTCCGCTTTCCAGTCACCGCCACCAGCGTGCCGGGCTGCAAGAGCAACACCGTACGCGGCGCTGATTCCGATCGCCGGCGCCCCACGCACCACCATATTGCGGATACTCTGAGCCACCCCGGCGGAGCCCTCCAGCGTAATCCAGTGTTCCTGGTCCGGCAGCAGCCGCTGATCCAGCAATTCAAGACTTCCGCCATGCCAGCGAATGGCTACGGTGCCGATAGCACGGTCACCAGATGAAACAGGGGCGCGACTCATTCATTAACTCCTGAGGGTTACAAAACGGCAGTATACCTGTGTTAATACGGTAAACTCAGCCCCCAGGGTAGTTCTCAACCGGGCCGGTCGCTATACTTTCGGGCTACATTTCAAGACAGCGTGGCTCCGTTCCAGGCTGCACGCACAAAGGTAGGGTTAATGACGGCAGACACCATTACCGCAGCGGACATTCGCATCAACGCACGCTGGCTGATTCCCATCGAGCCCGCCGATGTGGTTCTGGAACATCAGGCGGTTCTCGTCCAGGGTGACAGGATTGCCGCCATCGTATCGCAGGACGAAGCGGATGCCCGCTTCCGTGCCAAGGAAGTGATCGACCTTCCCAGCCATGTGGTGCTGCCCGGCCTCATCAATATGCACGGCCACGCCGCCATGTCACTGTTCCGTGGCTTGGCCGATGACCTACCCCTGATGACCTGGCTTAACGACCATATCTGGCCCGCCGAAGGCGCGTTTGTCAGCGAAGCATTCATTGCCGATGGCACCCAGCTTGCCATGGCGGAAATGCTGCGCACCGGCACCACCACGTTTTCCGATATGTACTTCTTCCCGGAAATCGTTGCCCAGCTTGCGCATGACGCCGGCATGCGCGCGCAGATCTGCTTTCCGCTGCTGGACTTCCCCACACCCTGGGGGAGCGGGCCGGATGAATACCTGTCCAAAGGCGAAGCGTTCATAAAACAGTGGCAGGACAACGCCTTCATCATGCCGGCCATTGGCCCCCATGCGCCCTACACCGTATCCGACGAGCCACTGAGAAAAGCCGTAGCGCTATCGGAGGCGACGGGTGCCCCGATCCAGATTCACCTGCATGAAACCGCCTTCGAAGTTGCGGACGCCATGGAAAAGTCCGGCAAGCGCCCTACTGCCCGCCTGGCGGAGCTGAAAGTACTCGGGACCAACACCCAGTGCGTGCACATGACGCAGATTGATGAGTCAGACATAGCGCTGCTCCAGGCGACCGGTGCCCACGTTATCCACTGCCCGGAATCCAACCTGAAACTGGCCAGCGGCCTGAGCCCGGTGCAAACATTCCGCAAGGCCGGCGTCAATGTCGCCATTGGCACGGATGGCGCGGCCAGTAACAATGACCTGGACCTGTTCGGCGAGCTTAACACCGCCGCCATGCTGGCCAAGGTGGTCGCAGACGACGCCTCGGCACTGTCCGCCCACGAGGCACTGGCTATGGCGACCATCCAGGGCGCCAGAGCTCTTGGGCGCGATCATGAGCTGGGATCGTTGGCCGCTGGCAAACTGGCGGACATTATCGCCGTGGATCTCGGCGACCCGTTCCTGCAGCCAGTGTATGATCCCGCCTCCCATCTGGTTTACAGCAACCATGGCCGCCAGGTAAGCCATAGCTGGATCAACGGCGTACCCCAGGTGCAGGAAGGCAAACTCACCCGCATTGACGTCCCGGACCTGATGCTACGCGTCCAGGGCTGGGCCGACCGTATTCGCGAACAGCAAACCAGTTGACGCTCACTCTCTCAGCGACCAGGCAGAACGGCACATGAGTAACCACAACGTAGACCAGAACGAAATCGCCAAGTTCGAGGCACTGGCCAGCCGCTGGTGGGACCCCACCAGCGAATTCCGGCCTCTGCACGACATCAACCCCCTGCGACTCAACTACATCGATGAACGCGCGCCCCTGGCCGGTAAGCGCGCGCTGGATGTCGGTTGCGGTGGTGGCCTGCTCTCCGAGGGCATGGCATTGCGTGGCGCCCATGTCACCGGCATTGATATGGGAGAAGCACCGCTATCCGTCGCCAGACTCCATGGTATGGAAAGCGGCATTGAGGTGGACTACCGTCAGATCACTGTGGAAGAGCTGGCGCAAGACCCGGAACACGCGGGCCAATACGATGTGGTGACTTGCCTGGAGATGCTTGAGCATGTACCCGACCCGGCGTCGGTGATCAGCGCCTGCGCCACCATGCTCAAACCGGGCGGGCATCTGTTCGTGTCTACCATCAACCGCAATCCAAAATCGTTCCTGTTCGCCATCGTCGGCGCGGAATATATGCTCCGCCTGTTGCCCAAGGGCACCCATGAGTGGCGCAAGTTTATCCGGCCGTCCGAGATGTCCGACCATCTCCGCCACGCTGGCCTGGACATCCGCGACCTGACCGGCATGACCTATAATCCGATTACCAAAGCCTACCGCCTGGGGCGGGATGTGGACGTGAACTACATGATGCACGCCATGGACACACGAGAGGACGGTACGCCGTCGTGAACGCCACACCCCCAGAGTCAGCCATGCCAGCAACCCCGTCGACCGTCCTGTTTGACCTGGACGGTACGTTGATCGATACCGCACCGGACTTTATTCGTTGCCTGAATGAGCTGCGACTCTCTCACGGTTTACCAGGCCTGCCCGCACCGCATATCCGGCGCTCTGTCTCCAACGGGGCCCGGGCCATGATCAAGATTGGCTTCGGGCTCGACCCGGACCATCCCGACTACCTGGAAAAACACACCGCGTTTCTCGACCTTTACGAGGCCGGCGTCGCCGTGGAAACCACTCTGTTCGAGGGCATGGACAACGTGCTGAAAAGCCTCGAAGCACGGGGTATCCCCTGGGGCATTGTCACCAACAAGCCGGTTCGCTTCGCCGTTCCGCTGGTGGAAGCCCTGGGACTTGCAAACCGCTGTGCAGCAGTGGTCTGCCCCGACCATGTCACCCACCGCAAGCCGCATCCAGAAGCTCTGTTTCTTGCCTGCAAGGAAGTGGGCGTCGAACCGACAACGGGCGTATACGTGGGCGACCATGAGCGCGATATCGAGGCCGGGCGCAACGCCGGGATGACAACCATTGCGGTTCGGTACGGTTATATCGAGCAGCCGGAAACCGTTGACCTGTGGCAAGCCGACCTTATTGCGGACACCGTCAGCGACCTGGCAAAACTGTTACAATAGCGCCGATGGCAGCACTATTTCAGCATTTCCCAAATGGAGACTCAGAATGCAGGACTATCAAGCACCGGCCGACCTACTGAAAGAACGCATCATCATGGTGACCGGTGCCGGCAGCGGGATAGGAAGGGCTGCAGCAAAGGCCTATGCGGCTCACGGCGCTACCGTCATTCTCGTCGGCCGCACCGTCTCCAAACTGGAATCCGTCTACGATGAGATCGAAGCGGCCGGTCATCCCAAACCAGCCATCGTACCGCTGAATTTTGAAGGCGCCGCGGTGAAGGAGTATGAAGAGCTGGCCATGACCATTGAAGACAACTTCGACCGGATCGACGGGCTTCTCCACAACGCAGCCATTCTGGGCACTCGCAGCCCGATCGAACTGTACGATCCGGAAATCTGGAACAAGGTCATGCATGTCAATGCCACCGCGCCTTTCCTGCTGAGCCGGGCAATGATTCCGTTACTGCGCAAATCCGACGATGCGTCGGTGATTTTCACCGCCTCCGGCGTCGGACGCCGGGCCAAACCCTACTGGGGCGCCTACGCCGTTTCCAAATTCGCCATCGAAGGCCTGAGCCAGATGCTGGCAGAGGAGCTGGATGACGACCGCCACAACGTCCGCGTGAACAGTCTTAACCCCGGCGCCACCCGTACCAATATGAGAGCCACCGCGTACCCGGCTGAGAACCCGGACCAGAATCCAGCACCGGAGGAATTGATGCCGGTGTATCTGTACCTGATGGGTAAGGACAGCCACGACGTGAATGGCCAACAAATAGACGCACAGCCGAAATAATGGAACTGATTTTCTACACCACGTCCCAATGCCACTTGTGCGAACTGGCGGAAGCCCTATTGGTCAGAACGCCCATGCCGGAGCCGGTGCCCGTGGACGCCGTGGACATTGCCCAGTCCGAAAAACTGGTTGAACGCTATGGCACCCGGATTCCGGTGTTGCGCCGTAACGATACCGGTGAAGAACTGGACTGGCCGTTCACCAGTGACCAGTTAATGAATTTTCTTCGATGAGGACAGCCCGACATGTTGATGGTGATATCCCCCGCCAAGACACTGGACTACGAGAGCCCGCTGGCGACCCAAAAGACAACCCAGCCGGACTTTCTCGAGGATGCCTGTGAACTGATAGACCAGCTTAAAGACCTGGAACCCCATGACATCAGTAACCTGATGGGGATCAGCGACAAGCTCGGCCAGCTCAATGCTGAACGCTTTCGCACCTGGCACACCCCCTTCACACCGGATAACGCCCGCCAGGCGGTGCTTGCCTTCAAGGGTGATGTATACACCGGCCTGGATGCGGAACGCTTCAGCGAGAAAGAATTCGAGATTGCCCAGAAGCGGCTGAGAATTCTGTCCGGCCTCTACGGTGTGCTCAAGCCGCTGGACCTGATGCAACCCTATCGTCTGGAGATGGGCACCAAGTTCGAGAACCGCCGGGGCAAGGATCTGTACGCATTCTGGGGCAGCAAGGTCACCGATGAGCTTAACCGCTTGTTGAAGGCTGATGATGGCGTGCTGGTAAACCTGGCCTCTAACGAATACTTCAAGAGCGTTCGCAAAAAGGACCTTGAAGGTCGCCTGGTTACACCGCAGTTCAAGGACTGGAAAAACGGCCAGTACAAGATGATCAGTTTTTACGCCAAAAAGGCCCGGGGCCTGATGTGTCGCTACGCCATCCAGAACAACATCACCCAGGCCAGTGACCTGAAAGGCTTTGACCTGGAAGGTTACCGGTTCAGCGAAGAGCAGTCCGATGCGGACAGCTGGGTATTCCTACGGGATAAGCCGTAAACCGTTCACTGAATCCGGAGACATTAATGAGTGAAGCCGTTTTTTCCCAGCTCGCCATGCTGGTCTTTCTCACAGGCCTGATCGTCTGGATGGGATTCATCGTGTGGGATCTGGCCAAAAAGTCCCAGGCCGGGCGGTTTGGCACCATCATTTTGTTCACCATACTCGGTGCTGGCGTGGTGGGGTTCATCATCAAGACCGTGATGGTGGAGATTATGAATCTCTAACTGCCCAAGATGAGGTTTTCAGCATTGTCACTTTACGGCCACGGACCCGTGGCCGTATCATCCCCACCCTTTTCAGACTCTCACCATCATCGAATAACCAACAAGGATCCGGACCATGTGGTTTCGTAATGCCCGCGTATTCCGTTTTACCAAGCCATTCGAAATAACCGCCGAAGCCCTGGAAGAAAAACTCCAGGAAGACGCCTTCAAACCCTGTGGTCCCCAGGAAACCTCACGCCAGGGCTGGGTATCGCCCATGGGTAAGCACAGCGATCTGCTGGTTCATAGCGCCGGCGGCTATCACCTGATTGCCCTGCGCAAGGAAGAGAAGCTGCTGCCCGCCTCCGTCATCAAGGAACTGGTGGACGAGAAGGCTGAAATGATTGAAGCGGAACAACACCGAAAGGTGCGACGCAAGGAAAAGGACGAACTGAAAGAAGAAGTGACGCTGGAAATGCTGCCCCGGGCATTTTCCAAGAACCGTCGCTGCTACGCCTATCTGGCACCGGCAGACGGTGTACTGGTTGTTGACGCGGGCTCCTCCAAACAGGCGGAAGATCTCGCCTCAACACTTCGCAAAAGCCTGGGTTCCCTGCCCGTTCGCCCGCCAGCCGTGGAGCAGGCACCCGCCTTCACCTTCACCGGCTGGTTGAACGAGTCCATTGATCTACCCGTGAGCATCGAGCTGGGCACCGAGTGCGAACTGAAAGACACATCCGAAGACGGTGGCGTGGTGCGCTGCAAAGGCCTGGATCTTCAGGGTGATGAAATCCGCAGTCATCTGGACGCCGGCATGCAGGTGACCAAGCTGTCTGTCACCTGGGACGACAACCTGTCATTCGTGCTGGACGAGGAACTGGGCATCCGTCGCCTGAAATTCGGCGACACCCTGCAGGAAAAGCTGGACGATGTGGATGCGGATGACGCCGCAGCACGCTTCGACGCCGCATTTTCACTGATGACCCTGGAGTTGGCCAGGCTGATTCCTGGCCTGCTGGAAGCCCTGGGCGGCGAAGACCGTTCCGCGATTGTGGAAGAAAGCTGAACCTGGATATTCAGTGGGACGTCTGTTCCAGGCGTTCCCGCTGCCAATCCTTCTCCGGCTCGTTCAGTACCAGCGTCAGGTCCATTACTTCCTCTTCCGTGTTGTAGTGGATCTCGAAGCCCAGATGCTCAGCCAGTTGCAGCATCGGACGATTGTCCGGTAACACATCACCCACCATCTCCACCGTGCCCTTGGCACGGCAATAGTCGATCATCTTCTGCATCAGGGCCACACCCAGTCCCTCGCCTTTCATCCTGTCGTGCACCATCACCGCGAACTCACAGCGCAGGTTGTCGGCATCGGTCCAGGTTCGCACCGTTCCCAGGGTCTCCTCCCCCTCGCCGTCCTCCCTTGGCGCATTGGCAATAAAGACCATTTCCCGGTCGTAGTCGATTTGCACCATTTGGGCCACGTCTTCACGGGAGAAGTGCTTGCGGTACTGGAAAAAACGGTAACGGATGGACTCCGGGGACTGGAGTTCATGAAACGCACGGTGCGCCGGTTCGTCTTCCGCCAGCACCGGGCGAATGATGACACGGCGCCCGGACTTCGGCAGCACGATCCACTCCTCCAGCTCCCTTGGGTACGGCTGGATAATCGGCCGCCCCGGCTTGTCCGCCAGGTCGATCGCCACGTTCACCGCAACCGTGCCCTGGTCGTTGAACAACAGCGGTGAGATCTCCAGCCCGCGAATCTCCGGAATATCGATCACAATCTGGGACAGAGTCACCAGGGTTTCCGAGACCGCGCGAATGTCCTCCTCGGGCTTCAGGCTGTGTTCTTTCAGCAACTTGTACATGTAGGTACGCCGCAATAGCTCCCTGGCCAGCACCATATTCAACGGCGGCAACGCAATCTGTCGATCCGTCATTACGTTGATATGCGCCCCCGAGGCGCCGCAGACTACCAGCGGCCCAAACAACTTGTCCCGGGTGATCCCCACACTGAACTCGATGCCACCGACGTGCTGGTAGGAACGTTGCACCGCAAAACCCAGAAAACCGCTGTCAGGGTAATGTTTCTGGTATTCGTCCATCAGGAAGCGACAGGAATCCATAATCGCCCCCTCACTGTTCAGTTTCTGAACCGTGCCCTTGTAACGGCGCTGTCCGGGGCTGAGCTCCACAAGCGGATGACAGGCCTGTTCATGGATCAGCGTGATGTCCACCGGACGACGTTCCACGGCGAAGACCTCCAGCACTTCCTCCATATCGTCGCAATACATGGTCTCGACGGCATTAATGCCGTAATTCCGGATCACGTCGCGGGCTTCCTGGTTGGACAGATGCGCCCGACCAGAGCGAATGGCATTCACGACGATACGCCGTGTTTGGGTATGGTCGGCCAGGTGGTCGGTAAAGGACTCCGGCGTTTCGGTCAGCAACCGTTGCACACGTTGGTGTCGCACGTGCTGCATGAACGCCATAACGGCCTTCTCAGGGTTGAAGAACGACGGTAAGCCCGCCCGATAAAACTCATCGCGGGCATCCAGCACCGTACTTTGCCCCAACCAGCAGGTGAAGACGTTCAAGCGCGTGCCCTTGGTAGCCTGCACCACCGCATCGGCAATCCGCAGGCTGTCCTCGGTCAGGCTGGGCGCGTACATCACGAGAACATTGGCCACTTCCGGGTCTTTGGCAAGAATCTTGATTGCTTTGGCGTAGAGCTCCGGTGAGGCGGCGTAACCGAGGTCGATAGGATTCTTTCGGGTCCAGTACGGTGGCAGCAGTTCCGCCAGTGAATCAATCGACTTGCCCGACAGCTTTGCCAGTTCACCACCCAGATACGCCAACCGGTCTACCGCCAGTACGCCAGGGCCAACGCCGTTGGCCATAATGGCCAGTGTTTCCCGCCGCAGGGGACGCATTCGTGTCAGCGTTTCCAGCGCATCAAACATCTGCCCCAACCCATCCACTCGCAGCACACCGGCACGCTGCAACATAGCATCGTATATGGGGTCACTCTGGGTCAGCCCGGCGGGCAGCTCGTGGGGGAACCATTCCGATTCCGGCACACGGCCGCTTTTCACGGCAATCACCGGCTTGGTGCGGGAAGCCACACGTACGGCGGACATGAAGCGGCGTGGATTGGGAATATTCTCAATGTGCAGCAATATTGCTCGGGTCTGGCTGTCCTGGGCCAGATAATCAATCAGGTCGTCGTGATCGATATCCATCCCATCGCCCAGTGTCAGGAAGTATGAGAAACCCACACCCCGGGCGAACGCCCAGTCGATTACCGAACTGGCGATGGTGCCGGACTGGCCCACGAACGCCACCTTGCCGGGAATGGCGCCCATGTGGGCGTAGGTGGCGTTCAGGCTGCGGGCTGGCACCATCAGCCCAATAGTATTGGGGCCAAGCACGCGTATGCCGGTCTCCCGCGCAGCATCGCGAACCGAATACATTAATGGCTGACCGGTTTTACTGTGGCTCCTGGACATGCCGCCGGTCATCACAATAGCCGTGCGGACGCCTGCCTCGCCCAGTCGCTTGATCATCTTCGGCACGGTATCCGGAGGGGTACAGATAATCGCCAGATCGGGGCTGAACCCCATGCGGGATACTTTCTTGACGCAGGGTACGCCGTGGACGTTGTCGTAATCGTTCTGGTTAACCACCATCAACTGGCCGGGATAACCACCACCGAGTAGGTTCCGCAGAACCATGCCACCGAGGTTGTCTGCCCGTTCCGAGGCGCCGATCACCACAATAGAAGACGGGTTGAAAAGGCTTTCCAGATAACGGGTGCTCAAGTTTCACTCCTTGATTCGAGTCGACCGGGCGTGTGTACACCTTATCTTAGGCGCTTGCCTGACGATGTAAAACGGCTATCTCCGCCATAAGACCAAAGAAACGCAGAAAGCCCGGTCTATCCCTGATAATATCGGACAAAATACAAGCACAACCAGAGTGTTCGGGACCAGTATGACAACGGGATTCTTCTCTCACGACGACTGCATGAAACACAATATGGGGGCGGAGCACCCTGAGTGCCCCGAGCGACTGGCAGCCATCACCAGTTACCTGGCCGACACCGGCCTGGGGCAAGATCTCGACTGGGTGCGACCTGACGAAGCCACCCGGGACCAGTTGCAGACCGTGCACCCCGAACGCTATCTGAACCAACTTGATCTGATGCAGCCCACCAGGGGACGGGTGTATACCGACCCCGATACCGCCATGATGCCGGACACCCTGAGAGCCGCCCGACTTGCCGCTGGCGCCAGCATTGAAGCGGTCGATATGGTGCTCAGCAGCCAGCTCACCAACGCGTTTGTGTGCGCCAGGCCACCCGGGCACCATGCCGAACGCAGTAAATCCATGGGCTTCTGCTTCTACAACAACATCGCGCTGGCCGCCATGCGGGCGTTGAACTTTCACCAGTTGGAGCGGGTAGCGATTATTGATTTTGACGTACACCAGGGCAACGGCACGGTGGATATCGTGGGCGGTGATGAACGCATCCTGATGTGTTCCAGTTTCCAGCATCCGTTCTACCCACATTCCCACGTGCATCGCCAGGCGGAAAACATCATCAATACGCCCATCCAGGCAGGCACTCCGGCAGACGAGTACCGGAAGATCGTGGAAGCAGCGTGGCTGAAACGGCTGCAGGACTTCCGCCCGCAACTGGTGCTAGTCTCCGCCGGCTTTGACGGCCACCGACTGGACCCGATGGCGGAGCTGAACCTGGAAGTAGAGGATTACCGCTGGTTGACGGAAATGATCACCAGCGTGGCCAGCGACCATGCCAACGACCGTATTGTCTCAACCCTGGAGGGTGGCTATCATTTGAGGGCGCTGGCCGAGAGTGTCAACGCTCACCTTGAGGTGCTCAACGCCATCCACTGAGATTGCCGCGCGCAATGTCAGGTATTTGGCGTTGCGGCCTCGTAGCCATTGGCTTGCTGCAGGTCCGGCCGTTCGCCTTCCCGCTGAAGGCGAATTGTGGTGCGCCGGTTGTCTGCCGCGCGGCGTGATACCGGGTATTGGTCCGCATGGGCCCTGGTGGTCACGAGATCAGCATCAATGCCCTGCCCGATCAGGTAATCCGCCACCGCATTGGCCCGCTCTTCGGACAACGCGCGATTGTCGATACGGCTACCGCTGCTGTCGGTATGCCCATCCACGAACACCCTTTCCACCGTGGAATCTGCCTGGATGTACATCACAATGTTGTCGAGAAACCGACGGTCAGCTTCAGACAGGCTGGTGCTGCCTGACGCAAAGGAAATGCGGGACCGCTTGATCTGATCGTAGTTGACCGGCAACAGGCCGGCGGTGCAGCTTCGATAACCAGAGAACTGGCCCGCAAAGTTAATGTTGGACACTTTCACCCGAACCAGGCTGCCGTCGTACCAGGACTCACGCGTAACCGTTGGGTCCATCCCCTCCAGCAGGCTCTGGACAAGCACCATGGCGAGGCGTGACTCGAGCATCAGCGGCCGACGACTGTCGTCCACGTTAACCCGACCAAGGGGACGGGGGGCGGTTCCCGGGCGCCATGACGGCGCTTCCATCACCAACTGAGCCTGACCAGGACGCATGAGCGGCGTTTCCGACTCCAGAAAGAAGGACAGCGACTCACCCGCCTTGTGGCGGAATACGGCACGGCCGTAGCCCGGAACCTGATGCACTAAAGTACACTCGAATACGGACTCCGACAGGTACCACTGGCTGTTCTCGATACCCGCGCCAAAGGTGGCGGCCTGCACCGCAACAGAGCCTGCCGTCAGTGCACCAATCGCACTGGAAACCACTGCACCACGCAGGAAGGCGGAAATTCGTGCCATACCATCCATCCGTCAGAAAAGATTCACTACCCTCGTAACGGCCGAAGTCAGTCTTTCTTTAGGACGCCCGCCAAAACAATCGCTGTCGGCTTCTGATATAATTTCGCCAGATTTTTTCTTTCAGGGGTTCACGTTTGACGGGCCCCAGCAGATCCCGGAACCGTAAATGACCGAACAACTGATCATCACCCGTCCTGACGACTGGCACCTCCACGTGCGGGACGGCGACATTCTCAAGGACGTCGTACCCGCCACCGCCCGTTGCTTTGGCCGCGCCATCATCATGCCAAACCTGGCGCCACCGGTGACGGAAGCCGAACAGGCCATGGCTTACCGTAGCAGGATACTGGCCGCAGCCGGCGACACCGGGTTCGACCCGCTGATGACGCTGTACCTCACAGAAACCACTACGCCTGCGCAAATCAGGGATGCCAAGGCTGCGGGCGTGATTGCCGCCAAACTGTACCCGGCTGGCGCCACCACCAACTCCGCATCCGGTGTGACCGACATCCGCAACATTTATCCGGTACTGGAGGCCATGAGTGACTGCGGCATGCTGTTGCTGGTCCACGGCGAAGTCACCGACGCAGAGATCGACATCTTCGACCGGGAAAAGATCTTCCTCAAGCGCGTACTGGCGCCGACCATGGAGGCGTTTCCGGATTTGCGGGTGGTTCTGGAGCACATCACCACCGCCGATTCAGCCGAATTCGTGCGTGACCATGACGGTGACAATCTGGGTGCCACCATCACGCCGCAACATCTGATGTACAACCGCAACCACATGCTGGTCGGCGGCATTCGCCCTCACCTGTATTGTCTGCCCATCCTCAAACGCAACCGGCACCAACAGGCGTTAAGGGATGCAGTGGTCAGCGGAGACCGCCGCTTCTTCCTGGGAACGGATTCTGCGCCGCACTCGAAAGACAAGAAAGAAACCGCCTGTGGCTGCGCCGGCTGCTATTCAGCGTTCAGCGCCATGCCCCTGTATGCGGAGATTTTCGAAGACCTGGGTGTGCTGGACAAACTGGAGGCCTTTGCCAGCTTTAATGGCGCCGATTTCTATGGCCTGCCCAGAAACAGCGATACCATCACGCTAGTGAAAGAATCCTGGGAGATGCCCGACGAACTGCCCCTGGCTGACGGTACCATCGTGCCTTTGAAGGCCGGCGAAAGCCTGAGATGGCGGCTTGTCTGAACATCAGCCGACCAACCGTTCCCTGTTAATCGTTCCTTATCAATCATTTGTGTACCAGGCCGGCAACCCTGGCCAGAGACTCCAGGAGTTTAAGTGACTGAAGAACATAAAGAACCGCATCCCATGTCCCGCCGCTTCCGTGGTTTCCTGCCGGTTGTGGTGGATGTGGAAACCGGCGGCTTCAATCCTGAGAAGGACGCCCTGCTGGAGATCGCTGCGGTCATACTGACAATGGATGAGGACGGCTGGTTGAAGCGGGCTGAAACCCACGTTCAGCAGATCGACCCCTTCGAGGGCGCCAACCTGGAGCAGTCTGCGCTGGACTTCACCGGTATCGACCCGTGGAACCCGGAGCGGGAAGCCGTTCCGGAACGAGAAGGCATGAGCGAGATTTTCGGGCCCATCCGCAAGGCGGTCAAAGCCCACGATTGCAAACGAGCCGTGCTCGTTGGCCACAACGCAACCTTCGACCACAACTTTGTGTTCGCCGCTGCCCTGCGTTCAGACATCCGCCGCAACCCGTTTCATCCGTTTTCCACCTTCGACACGGCAACGCTAGCTGGCCTGGCCTACGGCCATACCGTACTGGCGCAAGCCTGCAAGCTGGCGGGCATTCCGTTCAGCAACAAGGAAGCGCACTCGGCCGCCTATGACGCAGAGAAAACCGCAGATCTGTTCTGTGGCATCGTCAACCGCTGGCGCGAAATCGGTGGCTTCCCACCGCCGCCCATACCGGACGACACAGAAGAGGCACCTTGATAGACAGCCACAAAAAACCCCGCGCGAAGCGGGGTTTTTTTGATCTCCAAGGGCAATACTACCAGTAAATACCCCGCATGATCGCCGCAAAGGCCACCTGCTCGGAGGACACCTTCGGCTTCTCGCCGGAACGGCTGCCGGCAGCGGCCGGAGAGTCCGGGAACATGCGGTAACCCGTGTTCATCACGATCTCGCCCATCTTCGGCGCCAGCGCCTGCATGACCTGGGCGAAAATGCCGAGACGCGTGGCGATGCGCTTGGGACGGTAAACAATGGCATCCGCCACCATTTCCGCCGCTTCGTCCGGCGTCAGTGTAGGCACCGAGTCGTAAATCTTGGTAGGCGCGATCATCGGCGTTTTTACCAGCGGCATGTTGATGGTGGTAAAGGTCACGTTGCGATCCGACCATTCCGCCGCCGCACAACGGCTGAAGGTATCCAGCGCTGACTTGGACGCGACATAGGCCGAGAAACGGGGCGCGTTGGTCAACACACCGATGGACGAGATATTGACCACGTGCCCGCGACGACGCTCCAACATAGCCGGTGCAAAACCCATGATCAGGCGAACGGAACCGAAGTAGTTCAGCTGCATGGTACGCTCGAAATCGTGGAAACGGTCGAACGAGAGCGCCAGCGAGCGACGAATGGAACGGCCCGCATTATTGACCAACACGTCCACATGGCCGTGATTGTCCAGCACCGTTTTCACGAACCGGTCGCAGTCATCCATGTCGGCAAAGTCACATTGGTAGGCATGAACGTTGCCGCCACGGGCTTCCAAGTCCGCAGCCACTTCCATCAGGCGTTCTTTCTTGCGCGCGCCAATCACCAGGATAGCGCCGGCATCCGCCAGTTTTTCTGCCGTCGCCAGGCCGATGCCCGAGGTACCTCCGGTGATTACACAGACCTTTCCTTCCACCGTGCCACGCAGGGTGCGGTCCTTGAACAGGTCGGGGTCCAGGTTGCGCTCCCAGAAGTCCCACAGCACCGCAGCGTAACCCTCCAGGCGGGGCACCTCGATACCGGTGTCCTTGAGGACCCGCTCCGTCTCACGGGCGTCAAACCGCGTGGGGTAGTTGATGAACGACAACACCGAAGGCGGAATGCCCATATCGTCCAGCAATGCGGTGGTCAGACGCTTAACGGGCGGCAGATTCTTCAGGCTCTGGCGGATAAACGGCGGCACAAACCCGAACATGCGCGAGTCGATCCGCATCGCCATACGGGGAGCGTGACCGGCTTCGGAGAAAATATTGAGGATCTCGCCCACTTTGTACGGATCGGAATCCACCAGGTGGAAGCAGTTACCGTCCTCGCCTTTCAGGTGCGCGATGTGATCCATCGCATTCACCACGAAATCCACCGGCACAATATTCAGTCGCCCACCCTCGATGCCAATCGTCGGCACCCATTGGGGCAGTGCATGGCGAATTTTCTGGATCATCTTGAAGAAGTAATAAGGCCCGTCGACCTTGTCCATTTCACCAGTCTTGGAATGGCCAACCACCATACCCGGACGGTAGATCCGGAACGGAACCTTGCAGCTCTCACGAACCACCTTTTCAGATTCGTGCTTGGTCAGCAGGTAGGGATGGTCGAGCTTTTCCGCTTCCTCGAACATGTCCTCACGGAAGGTGCCCTTGAACAGGCCAGCTGCCGCGATGGAGGAAACGTGGTGGAAACAACCGGCGTCCATGGCTGTTGCCGCATTGACGGCACTGTGGGTGCCCTCGATGTTGGTGGCCTGCTGGGACTTCTCGTCCGCACCCATGTCATACACCGCGGCAAGGTGGAAGAAATGATCAATGTTACCCTTGAGCGATTTCATCGTCTTGGCGTCAATACCCAGGTTCGGGCTGGTGAGGTCGCCGATCACTGCTTTCACCCTGGACTCATCCGCGCCCCAACGCTCCCGAAGCTGGTCCAGTTTTTCCTGTGATTGCTCGCGAACCAGTACATGCACTGTGCCGCCACGAGCCAACAGTTTGTCAACGAGAAAACGGCCGATAAATCCGGTGCCACCCGTCAGAAAGTAATTCATTGATAGTCCACCCTGCTTATTGCTCAGTTGTTGTCATTTCCCTTTGTTGCCATCGGATATATTAGACCAAAGTCTTATACCGCCGATGCACGCCGGCATTGTACTTAATTGCAACACTCATGTATCGAACTTTTTTAGAGCATTTACTCTGTAAGCCATTGTTTTGATTAGAGCGCTTACTCTAATTCATGCATGCAATACACGCCGGAACCTGTTCGGTTAACCAGCACTCTGAAATTGAGACTAGCACAAGGTGGGCAGGCTGCCCGCAAATCCTTACCATTACTGGAAGGAAATGAAACCTGACGGTTGCAATGACATAATCGGAACCTTCAACGGCAGTTTCTGTCTCTATACTCTCTACACACTCTCTACATTTCCCGCACTTCGGAACCCGGAACATGCACAAAGACGATCCCAACGCTGAACGCTACATTGCCATTGCACGTGCCTGCCTGAAGGCCATCAACGATACAGCCGCCGACGCCGGCTCCCGGGAACAGAAAATCCAGGCGGTGTATCAGGCCATTGACCACGCCTTCCAGGCCGAATTCGCGGATTATCGCCAGTCCGTTGCGGTGATGGGGACGGTTCTGGAGCGCATCGCCTCCGGCCAACTCGATGCCGACGCAGCCACCAGCCTGGCCAAGAAAACCCTGGATCAACAACCGGAAAGTACCCGTAACGCTCTGATTCATTAACGTTTCAACGTAAAGAGAGACTGTATGCACCCTGGCATCCATGGATTTGCCCAAGGTTTCCTTGGCCTGAAGCAAGGATTTCTCCTGGCGCTGGTACTGGCCTTCAGTTCGGTTGCCCTGGCGAGCCAGTCGCCCGTAAAAAGCCCGAACGACGACAACCTGTACCGTTATGTGCAGTTGGACAACCAACTGCGGGTGCTTCTGATTTCCGCGCCGGGCTCCGACAAAGCCGCAGCATCCATGAACGTTGCCGTCGGCAGTGGCGATGACCCCGCCAACCGCGAAGGCCTCTCTCACTTCCTTGAACACATGTTGTTCCTGGGCACGGAAAAATACCCTGACCCTGGCGAGTACCAGAAGTTCATCAAAAGCCATGGTGGCAGTCACAACGCATTCACCGCATTCCAGGACACCAACTACTTCTTCGACGTACAGGCCGAGCATCTGAAGGAAGCCCTGGATCGCTTCGCCGAGCAATTTTCAGCGCCACTGTTCACGCCAGAACTGGTGGATCGCGAACGCCGCGCCGTGCACTCGGAGTACAGCTCGAAACAGAAAGACGACAGCCGTCGCTTCTACTCCGTTAAAAAGGCCGTCAGCAATCCCGACCACGCGTTCCATCAGTTTGCCGTCGGTAACCTGACTACCCTGGAAAACACCGAAGAGCGCCCCCTGCGCCCGGACCTGATCGACTTCTGGAAAGCCCATTACTCGTCCAACCTGATGACGCTTGCCGTCTACGGCCCGCAATCGCTGGATCAGCTCGAGGCCATGGTACGAGGCCGCTTCGACCGCATCGAAAACCGCAACCTGAACGCGAAGGTCCACGACGAGCCACTGTTCAGCCCAGGCACCCTACCCGCCCGCGTGCATGCGGATGCGCTGAAGGATATCCGCAACCTGACGCTCACCTTCCCCATCCCGTCTCAGGAAGACCACTACCGCGACAAGCCGGCCAACTACGTTGCCAGCCTGCTTGGCCACGAAGGCCCGGGCAGCCTGTTTGACGTGCTGAAGAAGGCTGGCCTGGTGGAAAGCCTGTCCGCAGGTAGCGGCATGGATACCGGCCAGGAAGCCACCCTGGAACTGAACATGGCGCTGACCCCGGAGGGCCTTGATAATCAGGAAACCATTCTGGAACTGACCTTTGCCTACATCGACAAGGTGCGCGAGGAAGGCATTTCCCGCTCTCGTTTCGAAGAAATGAAACAACTGGCACAGATCGATTTCCGTTTCCGTGAGAAGAGCCAGCCAGTGCAGGAAGTGATGCATCTGTCGCGACAGATGCGGCATGTGGCGCCAGAGGACGTACTCCAGGCGCCATGGATGATGGAAAGCTATGCACCCGATAAATACCGGAACATTCTGAACCGGCTTACTCCGGATAACGTGCTGGTGTCCGTCCTGGAAACAGAACCGAACCTTGAAGACCCCAACCTGACCCAGTGGTACGACGCCGCCTGGAAACTGAAGCCCCTCGCCATCCGGGACATTCGGCAACGGGACGACAACCCCATGGTGTCCAGGCTGGCCCTGCCGCTCGACAACCCTTTTATTCCCGAAGAACTCGACATGATCGACGGCGCAACCATGGAGCAGCCCGTTTCCATGGGGACCGTCAGTGGCATGGAGGTCTGGTACGCCCGGGACACCCGGTTCGAGACGCCGAAGGCCAATGTGTACCTAAGCCTGCGAACCCCGGCGACACGGGCATCCGCTCGCAGCAATGTGCTGTCGTCGCTGTTGGTGGATGCCATCAACACCAACGTGAACGCATGGGCCTATCCCGCCCAGCTGGCGGGACTCGACTACAGCATCTACCCCCACCTTCGGGGCATAACCGTCCGCGTCGGCGGTTACAGTGACAAACTCCACACCCTGATGGCCCGCATCCTGACCCAGGTAGCGGACCCCACACTCACCGAGCAACGCTTCCGCATTGCCCGGCAAAACATGATCGATGGACTGCTAAACAAGGCCAAGGAACGGCCTGTGCAGCAGACCTCTGAACGCATTCAGAGCCTGCTGATCGAGGGCGCCTGGAGTACAGAAGAGAAGCTTAAGGCCGCCCGGGAAGTCACGCTGGATGAACTCAAATCCTTCGCCGAGGCGTTCCTGGCCCAGGTCGACCCGGTGATGCTGGCACACGGCAATATGACACAAGCGTCCGCCCTTAACCTCACCAATCGTATCCATGCCATGGTGCTGGACGACAGTGAGCTGACAACGGTCGAGCGCAGCCGCGTTCGGGCCTTACCGGAAGGTGAAACCCTGTTACCGCTGGAGGTAGACCATCCGGACACCGGCTATACCCTCTATGTACAGGGCGATAACACCGGCTTTGAGGAACGCGCCGTATTCCGCCTGCTGGGGCAGATTATCAGCAGCCCGTTCTATGAAGAGCTCCGCACCAATCGCCAGCTTGGCTATATCGTTTACGCTACCCCGTTCGAAATGCTGGAAACCCCGGCGCTGGGCTTCGTGGTGCAATCCCCGGAAGCCAGTGGCGACCAGATCGACCAAGCGGTGCGGGAATTTTCCAAGGCTTTCAAGGACACGTTATCCAACCTCTCGGAGCAGGACCTGGCGCGAGAGAAACAGGCTGTCATCAGCCAACTGATGGAACAGGATCGGCAACTTGGTGAGATTTCGGAGCGTTACTGGCGTGAAATCGACCGCGGCGCGACCGACTTCAAATCAAGGGAGAAACTGGCCAAGGCGATACAACGCGTGAGCCGGGAAGCCCTGGTTAATACTTTGCAAAAGCAGGTCATTGACCGTAAACAGGCACTGCAGGTGTTCACTACAGCCGAGGCAAAAAACAACGCCAGCGCGGTTGAGCTGTTGCTGCAACGCAGCGCTGTTCCCGACGCCTGATCAGCTCTCAACCTGAGGACTGGCCCGTGAACCGGTGCCAGTCTTCGGGTTCATCCACGTCCCATCGTTGCGGAAGCAACCTGAATGACAAACCCGCTTGCGTAAGGCGGTCACAGGTTTGCGACAACGCCTTTTCCGTTCCCCAGGCCACGTCGGCCAGCATGCCCGGGAGGACCCGGCGAGCACCGATGAGTACATAGCCGCCGTCCTCCGACGGCCCCAGTACCACGTCCACCTCGTCCAGCGCAGCCACGGCTGTTCGCACGTAGTCCGCATCCACGGAGGGGCAATCACTGCCCACAATCATCGCCTTGCCAAAGCCACGCAACCCTGCGTCCAGTGCCTGTGACATGCGTTCCCCAAGGATGTCGCCCTCCTGTACAGCCTGAGCAACGCCGTGAACGTCAAGCCGTTCCAGTACAGGAGCAGCACCCGTGGGCGCATTCTCCAGCGCCCGGTCCCACAGGAACTGGACGGTATAACCACTGGCCACCAGATTATCGAGCACGGCCAGACTGAGCCTGACGTGTGCCGCCATAGCGCCCTCGGCGCCCAGTGCCGGCATCAGACGGGTTTTCACCCTGCCCGCCTCCGGCCACTTGGAAAACTGCATAACCAGCACTGAAGCATCAGGATTGACGGGCATTACGAACATCCGACCGGTAGAGGGTAACAAGGGTTTCCGGCGAGTCGCCGCGCCAATAGCGCCAGCGCAATCGCCACATCAGCAGGATGGTACGCCAGGCACCTTGCTGTTCCCAGCGCCGGCTATCCGTGACCACGGGATCGGTAATACGGAAAGGTCGTGACACCAGTCTCAGACGAGACGATAGTTCCACATCCTCCATCAACGGCATCTCTTCAAAGCCACGCAAGGCCTCGAACACCGGCCGACGCACGAACAGAGCCTGGTCGCCAGTAGCGATACCCGTCAGCCAGGAGCGTTGATTCATGAACCAGGCGATCACCCGGTACAGCACTCTCTTGCCGCTGAGACGCACATCAAACCGCCCCCATGCCTTACGGCTTGCATTAAATTGCTCCAGTGCCGCCAGCGCAGAATCCGGTAAACGGGTATCAGCGTGCAGGAACAGAAGGACATCGCCACGGGCTGCTTGTGCGCCGGCGTTCATTTGCGGCGCCCTTCCACGGCCACACTGGATGACACGGTCACAATGACCCTGCGCCAGCCTGGCTGTTCCATCATCACTGCCACCGTCCACCACAATGACTTCATGGCCCGCCGCTCTGAGCGGCTGCAGATGATCCAGGGTGTCGCGAATGGTGGCGGCTTCCTGCCAAACAGGCACAATAACGCTTAAACGCAACGGCTGGGGCGGTGTCTTGGAAGTGTGCTGTGCTGGTGTCTTCAATGCGCCTGGTATCCCCTGTGCCCGATCAAACCGGTAGCTGCCTCGCCTCAATAAACTGTTTCAACGCTACCGCATTATTATGATCTGTATCCTTGGCTGCAAATACCAGCGTGATTCGTTCGTGCTTATCAACGTAGGATGCCAGAGTGCACAGGTCCGCACGATCGGACGATGCCAGTTCCTGCAGGTACTTTTCACGAAACCCGTCCCATCGGGCCGGGTCATGGCCAAACCACTTACGCAATTCAGTGGATGGGGCCAAATCCTTCAACCACTCGGCCAGACTGGCCTTTTCCTTGGCAACGCCCCTCGGCCACACCCGGTCAACCAATAGCCTTGGACCATCAGAACGAGCCGGTTCATCATAGGCACGCTTCAACCGAATTTCTGTCATAGCGATCTCCTTCTATTCCGGAAGTATTCCCGCAAGCCCTTGAGACACATCACTCAGCCCGCTATCATACCCGCCTTCTGACGATCAGCCCCCGTAGCTCATCTGGATAGAGCGTCCCCCTCCTAAGGGGAAGGTAGCAGGTTCGAGTCCTGCCGGGGGTACCATACCATCAATAAAATCATATGGTTAGAGATCTGTCTCTGGGACTTTACTGATTCCGGTGTGCAATGACGCAATGAGAGGGCACGCGATGTCCCCTTTTTGTTCATGGCATCGAGCGACCATATCGCTCAGAACACTTTCAATCCTCTCCAGTTTTTTAATCTTTTCACGCACGGACTTCAGTTTATGCTCGGCCAGGACACTGGCTTCCTGGCAGTGTGCACCATCTTCCAGCCGAAGCAGGTCGATAATTTCGTCGAGACTGAAGCCTAGATTCTGCCCCGATTTCACGAACGTCAATCGATCGATATCAGCAGAACCATAGCGTCTGATCCCACCGGGAGGACGCTGGGGTTCCGATAACAGGCCCCGCCGCTGGTAATAGCGAATGGTCTCGACATGGACACCGGTCGCCTTGGCCAGCCCACCGATG
Source organism: Marinobacter sp. UBA2688 (assembly GCF_002352785.1). NCBI lineage: Bacteria > Pseudomonadati > Pseudomonadota > Gammaproteobacteria > Pseudomonadales > Marinobacteraceae > Marinobacter > Marinobacter sp. UBA2688. Next base: position 135,377 of record NZ_DELU01000013.1, on the reverse strand, counting down.
GTCAGTGGATTTACTTTATTCACCATGCGGGCTTACTCCGTAGTTGACTACGGCATCAGTTTACTTCATCAAACAAGGTCACTAATAGAGCATTTTCCCATGCTATCCATGGGTTGCCTTGCCTTATCCCGCACAGCAGGATAATTGTTTAACATCCTTGGTAAAGGTTTGAGCGCACAGCTTCAAACCTTCTACCATCGTCAGGTACGGGAACAGCTCATCGGCAATCTCGTTGACGGTCATGCGCGCACGTAGCGCCATCACCGCAGTCTGGATCAGTTCGCCGGCCTCACCCGCCACGGATTGCACACCCAGTAACCGCCCGCTTTCACGTTCCGCGACCATTTTGATGAAGCCCCCGGTATCAAAGTTGACCAGTGCCCTTGGCACGTTGTCGAGGGTCAGGGTGCGGCTGTCAGTGACGAAGCCTCTTGCCTCAGCGTCGGCTTCAGACAAACCGACGGTCGCAATCTGCGGATCGGTAAAGACCACTTCGGGCATGGCGCTGAGATCGAGCCGCGCATCACCACCGGTCATATTGACCGCTGCCCGACTGCCGCCCGCGGCCGCCACATAGACAAACTGCGGCTGGTCGGTGCAGTCCCCAGCAGCATAGATGTCGGGCACGGTGGTACGCAGACAGTCATCGACTAAAATCGCCCTGCGGGCAGTCTCGACGCCGATAGCCTCCAGGTTCAGCCTGTCTGTGTTCGGTGTACGTCCCACGGCCACCAGCAGCCGATCGGCCCGCAGCTCCCCCGCATTCGTGGCGAGAACGAACTCCTCATTGGTATAGCTGATCTGGCTCGCCTGCGTGTTATTCAGAACCTTGACACCCTCGGCCTGGAACGCGGTTTCAATGGCCTCGCCAACAGCCGGGTCTTCACGGGAAACCAGCCGGCTACGCGCCAGGATGGTCACCTCGCTGCCCAGCCGGGCAAACGCCTGTGCCAGCTCCACTGCCACGACGGACGCCCCGATGACAGTCAGTCGATCTGGAATGGTGTCGCTGGCCAGTGCCGTGGTGGACGTCCAGTACGGCGTATCGGATAGGCCCGGAACCGGAGGAATGGTTGGCCGCGCGCCGGTACCAATGAACGCTCTGTCAAAGCATACTTCGCTTTCCGTGCCGTCAGCTCCAGTAACCTGCAATGTATTGGCATCGATAAACCGAGCCTCACCCCGCAAGACCGTAATGGCCGGATTGTCTTCGAGAATCCCCTCATACTTCGCGTGACGAAGCTCATCGACCCGGGCCTGTTGCTGGGCGAGCAACCGGGGCCGGTCAATAGAAGGCTCGACCGCCGCAATGCCCTCGTCGAACGGGCTGGTGCGGCGCAGATGGGCCACGTGAGCGGCGCGGATCATGATTTTCGAAGGTACACAGCCGACATTAACGCAGGTGCCACCGATGGTGCCACGCTCGATCAGCGTTACCCAGGCTCCGCGTTCCGCCGATTTCAAAGCGGCGGCCATGGCACTGCCGCCACTGCCAATCACGGCAATGTGCAGATCGTTATCACTCATAAACACCACTCCTGAACGAATGTGCTATTGCAACAAAGTCTTGGTTTTTGATGGCTACTCCTGTTTTTCCAGGGTCTGTTTGAGCGTGGATGGATAGCCCGCGTTGGTGGTGGCCTGAGTTAATGCTTCAACGGAGGTTTTCTCATCGTCGAAAATAACCGTCGCATCACGCTCCTCATAGCGGACCTGGACAGAACTCACCCCATCAACCATCTTGAGAGCGGCTTTGACGGTGATCGGGCAGGCCGAACAGGTCATTCCGGGAACCGACAAGGTCACCGTCTTTTGCGCCGCCAAGGCAGGCAGGCTGAACAGCGCAAACAGTACGGCAGTGATCAGGGACTTTCTCATGGCGTATGGCCTCTCAGTAAAATAGCGGTAAGACGAAAGGGAATGCCAACGCGATCAGTACGAACAGCGCGACGATCCAGAAGGTGATCTTGTAAGCGGTGCGCACTTGCGGTACTGCGCAGACCTCGCCCGGATCGCAATCCTGTGCAGGCCGGTATATCCGACGCCAGGCAAAGACCATCGCCACCAGAGCAGCACCAATGAACCACGGCCGGTAGGGCTCCAGAGCGGCAAGGTTACCGATCCAGGCACCGGAAACACCAAGGGTGATCAGAACCAGGGGGCCAAGACAGCAGGCCGATGCGAGCACTGCTGCGACCCCGCCTGCGATTAACGACCCGCGACCGGATTTGGGCTCTGCTTTCAACTCTGACATTACGACGGTTCCTTTCATGACTTTGCTGGCTATCTTCAAAATACTTCCGTAGTCGGCTACGGAGTCAAGCCCTGCACTCCTATGGAATGTTCAGCACTCTTGACCCCGTACCGTGGTACGGGCACTACTCTTATTATTCGAATCTACTGGGTGGGGGTTCTGCCATGACAGACATGACCATTGGCAAAGTGGCTGACGCGGTGGGTGATTGACCAGTTACGACAAATCCGCCAGAGACTTGCGGCACTTGTGGACCGTTGTCCCGGTCAAGGTCCGTTGCAGTGCTGTTCCATATTTGATGCGCTGGAGCAAACTGAGGGCTATTCCACAAGCATCATGAACAAGACAGAGTAATTCCTTAACGCCGTATCTTGGTACGGAGTCTACCCTTGAAACACAGCTTCATCTCACCAGAGGGACGCGTCATGTTAAAGAAATATTTCTTGGTTTTAGCGGCCTTGATCTTCAGCGTTGCCGCGCTGGCCGCCGACAAACACTACGTGTTGGGCGTGGACGGCCTGGCCTGTCCCTTCTGTGCCTATGGCATCGAGAAACGTCTGAATAAAGTGGATGGCGTCACCGGCGTGGAGGTGGACGTTGGAAAAAGTACGGTGAATGTCACCCTTCAGGAGGGCAAGCCTTTCTCTGAGGAGCGGGCACGTCAGGCTGTCGAGGAGGCCGGCTTCACGCTGCGCTCCTACTCAGAGGCCGGGGGCGAAACAGGAGGCAGTGATGCGAAATAACAACCAGTCAATCGGCTTGCCCCTGCTGGTCGGTGCCCTGGTACTGACCGGTGTGCCTTCGGCACAAGCCGCACCCAACACCTTTAACACGGCTCTGCCCGTGCCGCAGGGTGAAACCATCTGGCGCGAGCAACTGGTCTTACGGGAGCGTTCCGATGATGGGCCCATGGATCGCGAGGTCTCGGTCCAGGCCCTGGGCAGTGTCCTGGGTTATGGCATAACCTCGAAGCTCGCGGTGTTCGGCGTCGTCCCTTACTTTTTCAACAAGACACTGGACGTCACCACGCCCATGGGCCGGATTGAGCGCGATACCGGTGGCATCGGCGACGTCTCGCTGTTCGGGCGCTACACGGCTTACCAGGACGACTTCACCGGCGGCACCTTCCGGATCGCGCCGATTTTCGGGCTCACTGCACCAACCGGGGACAGTGACGACCGCGATCGTTTCGGCGAACTGCCACGTCCATTGCAGGTTGGTGACGGAGCCTGGGATGGGTTTGGCGGCGTGGTGGCCACCTATCAGACGCTGCAGTACCAAATGGACGCGCAGTTACTATATCGCGAAAACGGGCGCCACGACGGTTTCGCCCACGGCGACGAGACCCGTCTCGACGCCTCAATGCAATACCGGATCTGGCCGCCTAGCCTTGAAGGCATTTCCGGCACACCAGGCTTTACCTATGCACTACTCGAATCCAGTTTCGTTCACCGCGAACGCAACGAGATTGGCAGTGGTACCGATGCCAATTCCGGCGGTACCCAATGGCTGCTGGCGCCGGGCGTGCAATACATCACCCGGCGTTGGGTCGTCGAGGGCACGGTACAACTGCCGGTGGCCGAAGATCCCAATGGTGATGCCATTCAGGACGATTACATCGTGCGGGTTGGCTTTCGCCGCAATTTCTAGGGGTTGATGGCAGCATGAAAAAAATCGCCAAGTGGTCAGGCTTCAGTATGTTGGGCCTTCTGATTGCGATCACGTTAATCGGATGCGCAGGCGGCGCCATCAACTGGAATCAGGAACCACCGTATTCACTGGTACAGACCTGGGGTGAAAAAGGCAGTGGCGCGGGGCAATTCAACGACCCCACCGGGGTTGCGGTAACAGACACCGAAGTGTTCGTGTCCGATGCCCGCAACGGGCGTATCCAGGTTTTCGATCACCAGGGGCGCTTCAAACGGGCGTTCGGCACCCCCGGTGATGAACTCGGGGAACTTGGGCGGCCGATGAACCTGACCATACACAACGACAAACTCTACGTGCCAGAGTATATGAACGACCGGATTCAGGTGTTCAGCTTGGCTGGCGAGCCGCTGAGGATCATTGGCAGCCCCGGCAAGGGGCCTGGCCAGTTTAACGCGCCCGGAGGTGTTGCAGTGGCCAATGACGGTGATCTGTTTGTGGCGGACTTTTACAATCACCGTGTGCAACATTTAAACGCGGATGGCTCATTCGTCAAACAGTGGGGAACAACCGGGAAGACTGGCAGGAGTGCCGGCGAGTTTACCTATCCCACCGACGTGGCGCTGGGAAAGGATGGGGCTCTCTACGTGGCCGATGGCTACGGAAATCGTGTCCAGGTTTTTGACGCCGGCGGCGATTTCCTGCACAAGTGGGGAGGGCCGTTTGCCCTGGGCCTTTACGGGCCTTTCAAGGGCTGGTTCACCACCGCGACGTCCATCGCGATTGGCCCCGAAGGCAATGTCTTTGTGGCGGATTTCTATAATGATCGTATACAGAAGTTCGCGGCGGATGGGGGTTACCTCACCGCATTTGGCAGCGAGCCGGAGAACCCCGGCCACACGGCGATGGCAGTTGCCGTTTGCCATGATGGAGCAGTGTGGAGCGTGAATTTTGCCGACAACCGGGTCGGGAGGTGGCAGCCGGATTAAGTGGTCTGATGCTCAGCCATCCCGTGGATCAGACCGTGATGGTTCGGTGTCCCGCTGTCCCGGAAAGACTCGGCAAATCCGGAACAGAATGGTCGGCCGTCCCGCCCCGTTGTGACGTGTGTATGCACCCGAAAGACCCGGTTGATCAGGGGCTCGGTAATAACCTCTCCGGGGCTGCCGATGGTTTCGAGCCGGCCGTCCGCCAGAACCGCAATCCGGTCGGCAAATTGTGCGGCCTGGTTCAGGTCATGCAATGACATCACCACCGTCAGCCCGTGTTCCCGATTCAGCTTGGACAGCAATTCCAGTACTTCCAGCTGGTAGCCCCAGTCCAGAAACGTGGTGGGTTCGTCCAGCAGCAGAATGTCGGTTTCCTGGGCCAGGGCCATGGCGATCCATACCCGCTGCTGTTGCCCTCCGGACAGCGCTTCTACCGGTCGCTCCGCCAAATCCGAGACCCCCGTCATTGCCATGGCATCGAGGGTTGCGTTGTCGTCGGTGGTGAGGTTGCGCTGCCACCATTTGCGGTGTGGGAAACGACCCAGCGCCACCAGATCCTGAACCCGAATGCCATCGGGAACGATCGGTTTCTGGGGCAGCATGGCGAGCCTGAGGGCCAGTTTGCCCCGGTGCCATTGGTCAACCGGCTGGTCGTCCAGGTAGACCTGACCGGACCGGGCCGGCAACAGGCCCGCAAAGCTTTTCAGCAAAGTACTTTTACCAGAACCGTTGGGGCCCAGCAGGCAGGTAATCCCACCCTCGGGAATGGCCAGCGAGACGTTGTCCACGACCGGTTTGGAGCCATAGGCAAGAGAGAGCTGCTCGGTTCGTAACATGGAGAATCCCGGCCTCAGGGTTGTCGCGATAACAGATAAAGAAAGAACGGTACACCAAGAACGGCGGAAACCACACCCACGGGCACTTCGTAGGGTGTAAACAGCGTCCGGCCGAGTAAATCCGCCAATACCGCCAGCACCGCTCCCAATAGTACACACAACACCAGTTGGACCGGAAGGTTGGCCCCAGCCAGCCGTCGGCTGATGTGGGGAATCAGCAAACCAATGAAGCCAACCGGCCCCACCACGCCCACGGCACTGGCCGCCAGCAGGGTGGCAATCAGCAGGGCAAAGGCGCGCCAGCGGTTCAGGCCCAGGCCCAGAGTGCGAACGTGTTGATCGTCAAGCTGCATGACTTCCAGGGGACGCACTAGCAGGCCGACACCGACCAGACCAATAAGCGTCCATGGCAGCAACGTGTGTAGGTGCTGCCATTCGGCGCCGTACAGTGAGCCAGCCAGCCACTGGGCAACCAGTTCAGTATGGGCGTGGCCCCAGAATGCCAGCGCACCGGTGGTCAGTGCATGCAACATACCGGCAATGACCGCACCGGTCAGCGTCATTTTGACCGGCGACAGCTGGCCATGCCGCATGCCCAGGAAGTACACCGCAAGCGCTGTTACCAGCCCGCCTGCCATGGCAAACAGGGGCAAATACTGAAGGGCAAACGACGTATTGTTGTAGGGATCGGCACTGGACACCAACCAGTCTCCGATAATAAAAGCGACGACCGCCACCAGGCTGGCGCCGGCGGAGATGCCGAGAATGCCGGCTTCTGCCAACGGATTGCGGCTAAGCAACTGTAACAGCCACCCTGACAGGGCAAAATGAATACCAATCAGGGCGCCGGTCAGGGTACGGGGCAACCGTAATTCGAAGACCACTCGCTGCACGTGTTGAGTGCTGTCGCCGGTCAACCCGGCCCACACCTGGGACCACGTCAGGTCCACCGCCCCCAGTTGGACGCCCGCGACGATGACAACAACCAGGCTGAGCCCGCCAGCCAGAAGCAGCCGGGCAACGGGGCCGGCGCCTGGAATCTGCATTCCACGGCGGTCTGCCCGAGGCGTTGTCGTAGCCGGATGGTTCACGTTATGCGCTCCGGGGTGAGGTTCGCGAGTTAAGCAGATAGATCAGCCAAGGGGCCCCAATAAGGGCCGTCAGCATACCGACGGGTAGCTCCTGGGGAAAGGCCAGTTGCCGAGCCAGGATATCCGCTGCCAGCAACAACAACCCTCCAAACAGAGCGCTCAGGGGCAGCCAGTGCTGGATCTGGTTGCCGGCCAGCCGCCTGGCAATGTGCGGCGCTACTAGTCCAATAAACACGATCGGGCCGGTGAAGGCGACCAGCGCGGCGGCAAGCAGCAAAGCCAGCAGCAGAAAAATCAGTCGCCAGCGGCCGACCGACAGTCCCATGGCAAGCGCCAGATCATCATCAAGTTGCAGTAGGCGGAGGGGTCTCTGCATCGCAATCAGGGCACCGAGCGGAAGCAGCAGCCAGGGCAGCACCATCTGGAGCTGAAGCCAGCCCCGCCCCATCAGGCTACCCGCCAGCCAGTAATACAGTTCCGCCGCCTCCGCCCCGGAAACCAGTAAAAGGCCCGTGGTCAGTGCCGTGGCCAGCGACGTGACGGCGATGCCGGCGAGTACCACACGCTCGGGCTGAAGCTGACGGCGGCCAGCAATGGCAAACGTCAGAGCACCACCGAGCAGCCCCCCGGCAAGAGCCATCAGCGGCAGCCACAGTGCGCCCGGCGAACTCAGGGTTCGAAGCGACACCACCGCCAGGGCAGCAGAGGCAATCACGCCGGTGAGGCCGGGGGATGCCAGCGAATTCCGGGTAACGCCCTGCATGACAGCACCCGCAACCCCGAGGGCCGCCCCACCGAGAATACCGAGCAGATTGCGCGGCAGCCGCAGCTCCAGCACGGTGATGCGCGTCAGCAAGTCGCTGCTGCCGTCGATGGCTGACAGCAACAAGGTCGGCGACACCCATCGGGAGCCCGCCATCAGGCCAGCGAAGAACAGCAGCACGAGGAGAAATACCGTTGCCCCGTAGAGGCCCATCGGGCGTATGGCTGAATCGGAACCCGTCATTTGTCGGGTTCCGATGTCAGCAGCAGGCGCTGTATGTCATCCAGGATACGCTCACGGGCAATCGGACCGGCCCCTTCTTTCCAATAGTGCGGTACTTCGTAGACCTGGCCCGTGCGCACGGCCTTGAGATAGGGCCAGATGGGGTTCATCGTGAACGCGCGCTGACGGCTGGTGGGCAACAGCAGAATGGTATCCGGGTTAAGTTCCAGCAAGGCTTCAAGACTGATCCGGTAGCCCAGTGGGATGCCGCTGTCAGGATTCGGCGGCTGGCCCCCGACATTGTCGAAGCCCAGACGCTCCAGCAGCGCCGTCGGCAGAAAATGGTCGTAATAGACGAAGGGAGTTTCACTACCGCTGGTCAGCAGCGCCACTGTCTCGGCAGGCTTTGGTTTGTTGCGGTCCGCGAGTAATTGAACGCGATCAAGAAAGCGGGTGTTGAGTGCACTGGCTTTCGCCGGTGCACCCAGTGCCTGCCCCGCCAACTCAACCCCCCGCAGGCTGTCCTGGACGGTGATCAGGTCCAGGGCCAGCATCGGGGCGATGGCTTCGATCTGGTCACCGTCTTTCTCGGTATAACGGCGAATGGCGATGACAAGATCCGGCCGGACCGACGACAGTACCTCCAGGTTAGGCTGATGTCGGGGGCCGAGCCCCGTAACACCGTCTAACCGTGACGCCAGGTAGTCGGGCACGCCCTGAAGTCCGTAATCGGTGACGGCAACCGGCGGTATTTCCAGTGCCAGTGCGACATCGGCCCCAAAGGTCGAAATCGCAGCGGGCCGGGCCGCCGGTTCGGACAACCGCAGGGTTTCCCCGCGGTCATCCGTCAACCGGATAGTCTCATCCTGCGCCCATCCTGACGCAGGCGACAGCAAAACAACGAGCAGGATCGTTGCGATCCGGTTACGTAAGCAGGCCATCAGAAGTCGAGCTGTGCCTCAAGGATAAAGCTTCGACCCGGCTGGGGCACACGGCCGACCGGGCTGACGTCCACGCCCCGGAAGTAGTAATCTTCATCCAGCAGGTTGTTGACCGCCAGGCCAAGGTTCAGCACACGATCACCGCCAACCGCGAAATCGCGACCGACCCGGGCCGTAACCAGATGGTAATCCGGCAACTCACCGGCACTGCCATTGCTGGTTTCTTCTTCGGTGTTGTCCGCATCGCTGTAGCTTTCGCTGACGTACACCCAGTTCAGGCTGGTGTCCCAGGCCTGGTAGCTGTATGTCGCGTCAGCACTGACCTTATGGGTGGGCGCGTTGGGCAGCTCGTTGCCTTCGTTGTCACCGGACAGCTGTTCGGTGTCGAGGAAGGTATAGCCAAGGCCCAGTTCCCACTGGCTGTTGAGGTTCCAGCGGTTTGCCAGCTCGATACCCTGGTGGCGGGTTTCTCCCAGGTTCTCGAAACGACTGGTCGAACGGTTAAACTGAATCTGATCCTCGTAATCGATGCGGAACAGGGTTGCTGAAGACAGCAGGTCGGGTGTGACTTGCAGGCGGGCGCCCAGCTCGTGGTTCCACGAGGTTTCATTGGCAACCGCACCCTCTCGGGTGGTCTGGGCAATCTGTACCGGCACCAGAGAGCGCTGGCTGTTGGCAAAGACAAACAGATCATCAGACGCCTGGTAGCCTACGGTCAGGCCCGGCAACAACTCCTCAGCGCTGTTTTCCTCGGTGTTGCCACTGAGGTTGTCACGAAAGTCCATGTCGACATCTTCATAGCGCAGGCCCGGTGTCACCGTCAGGCGGTCATCCAGGAATGACACGGTATCACTGATGTAAAATGCCATGGCCCGGGTGTCCAGGTGCCAGTCGCGCGCCACGGAACGGTTACCGGAGGAAAATTCCAGGCGATTAACGTCGAACTCCACATCCTCGCTGACAAATCGTGCACCCAGGGTAATGTCGTGGCGGCCATGGCGAATAGCAAGTCGGGGCTCCGTGCCCAATACCGTGAACAAACGCGGTGAATCCGCAACATGGGTCGAATCCAGCCCCGGGTCCGCCCAGTGGCCAGTGCCGCTGAGGTTCTGGCCGAAGAAGAAGGTGCGGTCGGCATCGTGCACAAAGTTGCGCCACTGGAATTCCATGTTGTCGGCCGGCGTGTACGTCCAGGTGAAGGTGGCGCGGCTCATGTCCGCTTCGTAGCCGTCATGTGGGCGCTGGCTCTGGGTACGGTCCTGCTCATAGGCTTGCGGTGTCAGGGCGCCAGGCAGTTCGGCATCGACGCGGTAGTATTGCAATTGCGTGGCCAGTTCATGCTGGTCGTTCAGGTAATAGCGGGCGTCCAGAATCAGGTTATCCACTTCGGTATCGGAGTGATCGCGAAATCCGTCGCCACGCTGGACGTTGGCCTGGAACTGCAGGTCGAGCTTGTCGGTCGCCCGGCCGCCGACACGGTAATAGGTATCGGTAAAGACATTGCCGGTCTCTTCCGCAATGGTCACCCGCTCACGAAGGGTCTGGGAGGTTTCCGCCGGAATCGGTTTGGTGACGAAATTCACCACGCCGCCCACGTTGTTGGGGCCGTAATGAACGGAGGCGCCGCCCCGGACAATATCCACGACTTCCAGGCTCGGAAGTGTAACCGGGAAAAGCGACACGCCGACGTTGCTGTAGGGGCCGATGGCAATCGGGTAACCGTCCAGCAGAATCTGAAGCCGTTCACTGCGCAGCGGGTTCAGACCACGCACACCGATGTTGGGAAGGATGCCCGTGCCAGTTTCATCAAGCACCGTGAGCCCCGGAACCGGGCGCAAGGCGTCGTTCAGATTCAGCGCTCCGGTCGCCTGGAGCTGATCCTCCTCCACCACCGTGCGGGCCCCGGTATAGGTCTTCTCGGACTCTTCGGTCGGTGGACCAAGCCAGTCAGCGGTAACATTGAGGCCGGGTAGCTGGGTGGGCGCATCAGCCTGCTCCTGTGCCAAAGCGGACGCCGAGCCAGCCGCCAGAAACGACACGGGGAGCGTGGCTATAGCAACAGACAGTCGATGGCGGCGCAGTGGCGTTGAAACTTCGGACTTCGACATTGGATTCTCCAGCACGTATTATTAAATTTGATTGCGCATTTTACTGATAATAATTCGCATTTCAATTAAATTAGAATATTCCTTCCTCAAAATCTGCTTCCCGGACTACTCGATGAAATGTTCTTTTGGGTGGGGATGCATCAGAAACGCCTGATGGGAAATATTCCAGGCGTAGGCACCGGCGTAACGGAATACCACCAGATCGCCAACCCCGAGCGACTCGACATCAACCCGGCGGGCGAACACATCCTTGGGAGTACAAAGCTGGCCGACCAGGGTAACGGAATGATTGGCAACGACTGGGGCTGCAGCCTCCCTGTCGTGGGTGGGCAAAATGTCAAACGGATGATCGTGGGCCTGGGCCGCCGGAGTCCGGAAGTGGTGGGTGCCGCCCCTGCAGATGGCAAACCATTCCTCGCCGCATCGCTTAACGTCCAGAACTTCGCCAACATAAAAACCACAGGGAGCGGTTATGAAACGACCACACTCGAACCGGATTTTCCAGGCACGATCCGAGTAAGCCTGAAGCAATTCATCAAGGCCGGAACAAAACCCCGACCAGTCAAACTGCTGGTCGGGCCGGGTGTAATTTATCCCGATTCCGCCCCCGACATTTATCTCGGTAATGGTCAGGTCGTACCTGGATTCCCACGCACGGACGGTTTCCAGATAGTGTGTTATTAACCCGAGGTGGCGTTTTTCATCCAGTTGATGCGACATCAGATGAAAGTGAAAGCCGCGCAGCCTGACTCTGTCCTGCCGCCCGAGCAACGCAAGTGCGTCTGGTATACAGGCTTCTTCCATGCCAAATGGAGTAGGCACACCGCCCATGGTAAGACGTGTAGAGGGTGTGTCTGCCAGTTCGAGATTGATCCTCAGAAGAATGTCCTGGTTAGCCTGCCTGCGGCCGGCAATGTCGCACAGACGCTGCAGTTCCAGCAGGCTTTCCACATGGATCAGTTCAACGTTCTGATCGATGGCCTTTTCCAGATCAGATGCCAGTTTGCCGGGACCACCATAAATCACAGGCGTGTCTGGAAAATGTCGGCGCACCCAGTCCAGCTCACCGCCAGACGCCACTTCGAAGCCATGTACAAAGGGCGCCAAAGCGCCGAGCACCGGTAAGGCGGGGTTCGCTTTGGCGGCATAGAACATCTCACAACCGGGCGGCAAACACTCGACGATGCCCTGCGCCCGGTGACGGAGCTCAGGCAGGTCATACACGTAGGCGCACAGCGGGTCACTGTCCTGGCCTTTCAGTTCCTTGATGGCTCGCTGAACGGAAACAGGTACTTCAGGCATTGCACTGCCCTCCCCTGCCGTCTACGGCTCGGGGCAGAGTCATCGCCAGCGGGTTTGGTACCCAGGTGTACTGCGACTCACGATCCGGACGCTTGAAAAGGCGGGTCATCAGGTTGCTTTTGTTCGGAATGGGCTCGCCGGCCAACAGCCTGCCCAGAACATCGGCCGCCCAGGGATCGTCGGTGCCTGCGAGCCAGTTGCGCACTTCACTGGCAAGCGCGTTCCACAACCGGAGTTCGATGTGGTTCTCCCCCCGGGAGAGGCAGGCCACGGCCTGGAACAGGTGGTTCACCAACAGACAGTACGCGATCCGCTTCCAGGCCTTGTCCTGGCTGTAATGAACGGACGCCAGCGTTTGTTCATCAAGGGTATCAGGCAGCCCTCCTGACCAGCGGCCCGGTACCAGTTTTGTTCCCTCCAGGTCACGAACAAAGACCTGAACGGGGTATCCCTCCCGAATACCAACCACCACGTTCTGAAGGTGTGGTTCGAAAACCACACCATGATGGAACAGCGACTCAAAGAGCGGAGGGATGAGTAAGGCGAGATACTGTTCAAACCATCGTATTCTGGCGTCCTGTTCGTTGACGCCGGTGGCGGCAGCCAGTGTTCCGGCGGCCTCCGTGGCCGGGCAGCGACCGAAGCGGTCGTCGCTGAACAGCGCGGCGGCCAGCACGGGTGTTACACCTGCGTCCAGATACTGTTCGAGGTTGTCCCGTAGAATAACGCCAAAACCCTCCGCGATGCTCCGGCGGTCAGGCTCGGGGTGATCGGCAAAATCAAGGGTCTGGTAGGCTGGCTCATACAGTAGACGGAATCCGCGCCACCGCGCCAGTGAAGGCGCAAGGTGAGCCTTGAGGGCTGCAGAGAGGGCAACGGCGCTTTCCAGTTCATAGACGGCATTTTTCCGAATGCAGTTGGTCAGCCGGACATGGGTTGAGAATTTCAGGAAATAGGGGCTGCCCGGTTGGTAAAGCGTTCGAACCGACGCTGTTGGGTAGAACCGTGGGCCGGCCTGCCCCAGTGGTAAGATCCGCCCTGAGCGGATAGCGCTGCAGACGATGGGCAGGCGCATGAGGTAGCGTGCCTGCCAGGGGTGCACAGGAATCGTGACCCATCCGTCGGGCAGGTCAAGCCCTACGCTCGCGTCTGACCCGAAGGCCGGCCCGGCAATGTCACCGCGGGTGCGAAGATCGCCCGGATGAACCGCGAAGTAACAGAGGGCAAACCCCGCGCCCATTTCCGGGGAGTATTGCAGGATATCCTCCGGGTCGAACCCTTCCCTGGATTTTGGTGCCGGGTGGTAACGGTGCCCGAAACTCAGGGATTGCTCAGACCAGCGGAAGGCGTCCAGCCCCTGCCCCCAATCGGCGGGAACGCGGGTGTATTCGAGAATGCTCCGCATGACGTTCCGGCTGAGAAGAATCTGCCGGTAGAGCTCGCTGTTGAAAGGCTCTTCGAAACGCTGCGACATTTTATGAAGCAGTATCCGGCCCAGTTCCTCGAGCCCCAGCACCCGCCATCCCCTGAGCGCAGACTTGTAGTATGGCGCAGACAGGTAGCGGTAGTTGCACGTTCGTGAGCCTCCTGCAACCAGAACCAGCAGGGAATCTTCGGAATCAGGGAAGCCGATGTGCAGCACACTGGCAGGCTCCAGCGCCAGGCGAACCCGAAGCCCCTGTGGCCAGGACCGGCTCCTTTCGCCGCCCTGAACAGACAGCTCCCCGGAGGGCTCGGCAATATCCCGGCAATAACAATTCAGCAGGGCCTCCATGCTGGCCTGATCCGCCTGATAGTCGCAGTGCTGATCCCTGAAATAATGATGTGAAGCTGTCAATGACATGACTCTATTCCTCCTTCAAGCGTTCATGATGGTCGATGGCGGGGGTGTTGGCCCGGTAGGAGCTCAGGGTGATGGTAAGAAGGGTCACCGCGGCGCCCAGCCAGAGTGGCGCGGTCTGGTTGCTCATACCCGCGGCGACACCCGCGAGTACACCGGCCGCGACACCGGCCCATTTACCGGCGCTGTCAAGGGCGCCAAAGCTTTGGCCCGCGTTTTCCGTTCGTGTGAGACGTGCGGTTTCGGCGTTGAGGGCAAAAAGACAGGTCGTCATGCCCAGCCCCATGACCAATCGTCCGGCGAGAATGGCGGCCGTTGTTCCGGCCGTCGCCTGAATAACGTAGGACAGTGCGAACAGTGTCAGGCCCGCGGGCAAGGTCCACGGGTTACCGAAAAACACGCTTCGTCGCAGCGGGCTGACCAGAATAATCAGGTAGATGGCATGAGGGAGGCTGTAGAGAACTCCGGCCATAGCGGCGGTACTACCCGTTCGTTCCTGGGTCCAGGGAATGAAGTAGGGAAAACTGGCCACCAGCGCGAAATTGAAACCGAAGTAAAGCAATCTCAACCGCAGCCAACTGGCGGATGCCGAAACCCTTTCACGGGAATGTTTCTGGTCACGAGGCCCACCCGAAACCGGGTCCGGGGGAGCGAGTTTCCATACCAGTAGTGCCGACAGAAGAGGCAGGATGGCCATATAGAGGTACAGACGCTGGGCTGGGACCCAGGTCATGAAGAAACCGAAAAGGATGGGCGCCAGTATCATGGCCGACCTGGCCGAGCCCTGCATCCAGTTCAGTGACTGGGTCAGGTTTTGACCGCGAGCAACGGTGGAAAGGTATGCGCTCGATGCGGCAAAGGTTCCACCCAGAAAGCCCTGAACCATCAGTGCCATGGCAAAGGTGACCACGCCCGGCGCCAATCCGGCGATTACGAAGGCCACGGCCAGACCAATCTGGGCCCGCAGCAGCGACCAGCGGCGGCCGAAACGGTCCGCTATTCTTCCCCAGAACGGCGCCGCCAACGCCGTGCAAACCGTCGGGATAATATAGAACCAGCCCACCCAAACGGTGTGTTCAACCGCAAATGTGTCGGTCAGGATCAGCCCAAAAAATGGTGGCATCCCCAGCGCCACCAAGGCCGCGGTAAAGTGGCTGAGCAGGATCACCGGCAGAACAGACTGGCTCATGACTCCTGCCCGAGAAAGTTTGGAGCCAGCTTGCCATAGAATTTATTGATGTCAGCGGCGCCGGTGCGGGACTTGCTTTCCAGGCTGCCTGCCCTGAGAAGATACTTGGTATAAAGCTGGCGATCCTCCAGCAGCACCTTGCGCGCTGGCTGAGTATTGACGCCCTCTTCGTCAAGCTGATCGAGGACGCTGATCACCTCCTCACGAAGCACCTTATACCAGTGGCCCCTTGATCCGAGCCCCCGTGCGGCCAGACCCTCAAGGATAACCGCCAGGTTCAGTTGCAGGGTTATGGTGGTAAACATCTGCGCCAGAGGTGTTTCATTATTGACCAGGATGCGTTGATCCCGGAGTTGCGCGACTTTTGACTCCATCGACGGCATCTGGCCGCATAGCCTGTCTGGCCACAGCCTGGGGGCGTCGTTGTCCTTGAAAAGCAGCTGCGGTGGCCGCCCCGGCGTGAGCAGCACCATGGAGTTCTGCTGGTTGGATTCCAGTGCAACGCCGTAGACAAGCCACAGTCGCAGGTGCACCGTCAGCGTTAAGGCAACGTACTGACGCACCCACTCCGTCAGGTTGCCACTATTGAACTCGTCCGCCATCATCTGTGCAACGCAGCGACCGTCCGGGCTGTCGGCTAACAGGGAGGCAACGGGCACAATCTGCTGCTGGTCAGAAAACCCGCAAAACCGGCGTACAATGCAGCCCAGCCAGGGCAGATCGCCAACGTGCAGGCCTGAGGATTCGTCGGTTACAGAAAAGGTCCCTTTAAGGACCGGGTCCTTGCCGGCTATCTCCTGCAGGATTTGCTGAACCGTATGACCATCATAAAGCGTGCTCGGTTTGACCGTTCGAATGTTCCGGTTGCCCAGTGTGCGAATGGTCAAAGGGACTTTCACGTGGACCTCCGGCGCTGCCTCAAGCTGGAGGGTTCGTACCGACAGTGTTGGCTGAACCCAAAGCGCAGGCGTTGGCGCACGGAGGACGCTGGCACCGATTTCTGTGTTCGACAGATAGTCACTCAGCGCGGTGTCCCAGAGATGAGGGTGCACCGGCAACAAGTGGTGGCTGTCAGCAAGCCGGTTATCCAGCCCTACCTCGCTGAAATCCGGCCAGCAACCCGGGAGCTCGCCCACCGCAGTGACTTCCGAGCCGGGGACGGCAAGCCACCGTAACCGGAAACGCGGGGCAAATTCAGGCGCGTACGCCGCCAGTGCCGCCTCATCAAAACCACTCTTGGCGCGGGCACTGGGGTAAAACGGATGATCGAGAAAAGCCGCGAGGCGATCGAAGTGGAGCAAGCGTTCGGATAGCCGGGGAAAATCCTTCCAGCTTTGCCCCTGATGGCGGATTTCGTCAAACCACCTGGACCGCTCCTCGTGGCAGAAGGAGGCGTGAGACTCCGCCGTTCTGCACTCATCGGCATAGACCTCCAACTGCCCCCCGGAGTCATCGTGTTCGTCCGCAGTGAGGCACGCCAAAACCTGTTCGTAGTGATTCACTTCTGACACGCTTCCGGCCTGGTCTGCGGACTGCCAGATGAGCGGGTCGCCACTCCACTGCCAACGCTGCATGAAGGTTGCGGGATTGACCGGCAACCACAGGATGCCCTGCGCCAGCGTCCACCGTAACCAGGTCGCCGGCGCTCCCGGTGAGCCAGGCACGCTGTCCACCCCAACTGCCTGAGAATCACTCTGGCAGCCGGCCACGTCCTCGCGGATCAGCGCATCGACCAGCCTCTGGGTCAGATACTGCCCGGGGTCTGTTGAAGACAGAGCGGTGTTCCTGGTCATCAGCCTATCTCCCACTCTGCTTCAAGGTCGGTGGCCCATTCGGCCAACGTATTCTTCACCCGGGAGGGATCGCTCGAAAACAACCGCAACACACCCAGGTAGTCCTTGTTTGAGTGGGTCAACCGGACGTCATCACCCACTTCCCTCAACGGCTCAAACTCGGCAATGCCGTCACCGCACGGCTCCCTGCGCTCAGGAGCTGAACGGCGAACCCGCCCGCTGGTAGAAGCACTGAGGTAGCGTATCTGCGCCGCCTGCGTGGGCGGGGATAATTCAAGAGGGTTGCCAACATGGGCCTGAAGGATGGCATGGAACAGTCCATGATTCGTCATGCGGTCAAGCAGGAATTCGCGGCCATCCCCCACCGTTCGGTAATTGATCTCGATAAGTCTTGGTCCATTGTCTGTTATCACAAATTCGGAATGGCAGGAGCCAAGGCCCACACCGAAGCGCCGTACCTGCCTGAACATCTCCTGAAGGTGAGGCCTTTCAGGCTGGTAAGGCACCCACGCCGCTTCAAGTTCGACAAAATGGGGAGGCTCGGAAAGCCGCACTTCAAATCCTCCGAGCGCAATCAGGCTGTTTCCGTCCCCAATGGTTTCCAGAGTGTGAACAGGGCCTGACAGAAACTCTTCCAGCAGCAGGGGTTGCCCGGGTTGTTCCTGCCAGAACTGATCACAGAACGATTGCAGTTGCGCAGCATTGTCCAGGCGCCTGACGTTGAGGCTGGCAACCCCCTCCCGGGGCTTGGCAATACACGGGAATGGAACGTCGTCGATCACCTTCCCCAGGGAGGTCTGATCATTCACAGCCCTGAACCAGCATGCGCCATCATCGAGCGCTTTCAGGTACTGGCGCATGGCTGCCTTGTTTTTTGCCCGGTAACAGGTTTGCCAGTCTTTGCCCGGCAGATTCAGGTAGGCTGCGGCCAGGGCAGTCACCGTCTGCAGGTGATCGCTGTTGGAAAACACGCCCACGGGGGCCGGGAGTTCTGAGAGAAGATCGAGAACAGACAGCGGATTAAATACATCACACTGGAGAATCTGTTCCGGATAGGCGGGAAGGCCCGGTTGACTGAAATAGTGGTGGTGAGTCGCCGCCTGGTCTGTCAGCAGGATCACTTTCAGCCCCATCGACCGGGCAGCTGGCAGGAATCCCCGATTCAGGGCTTCCGTTGGAACATGAGCAAGAAAAAGTACGGTATCGCGCATAGGAAAACTCTTGTCAGGTTTGAAGGAGAATGGTTGCCTCAGGGAGACGGCGGGCTCGACTCGGCACGGCAGGTCGCGAGGTGGGACTTGAGGTATTTAAAGAGCAGACTGCGGTCTTCTCCCAGGAGAAAGGCTCTTGCTCCCCACTCCTGCCATTCCGTTAATTGGTCAGGACTTCGGGGCAAAGCGCAAAATTCCACTGGACGCCCGCGGCAACTCGCTGCCAGTTCCGCGATGGCGTGATTGACAGACGAATGGAACGGATCACCCGGGCAGCCCAGTGATTGCGACAGATCGACCGCTCCCGGAAGCACCCAGTCAACACCGGGAACACCCAGGATGGCTTCGCGGTTGTCGATGCCTTCCTGATCCTCAATCATGAGCACAATGAGGACTTCCTGGTTGGCCTGCCTGAGGTAGTCTTTCAGCGGGAGGGTTCCGAAACCTGTTGTCCGGCCGCCGGTAATACCACGTTGCCCTGCCGGCGCGTAACGTGCCATCTGAACAACGTCACGCGCATCTTCGGCATTGCGGATACGGGGAACAACGATCCCCTGTGCACCACTGTCCAGAGCCCGGGCAATCGCAGCACGATCAACCCCCGGCACGCGCACCAGAGGTGTGACGGAGGCACACTCGGCGGCGCGAATCATGTGTTCGAGGGACTCCGGGTTCGTGGACATGTGCTCGGTGTCCAGTACGACAAAGTCATAGCCGGCATGGCCGATCATCTCTACCATCCATGGTGTTGGCACAGCGTTAAGTAGTCCATACGCCGAGCGGCCCTGGGCGACCTTCTGGCGCGTCTGGTTAACTGTCAGCACATAAACTCCGCAATCAATATAATTTAAATGTTAATCATTTTCATTCGTATTTAAAGATATATCGATTCTAAAATCAAGCGCTACGCGGATGACATCGGGGTAATGTGAAGGACTGCCATGTCGCCCAGAACCTGGCCTCAGGGGCCGCTAGCCCAACTCCGGGTAACAGGATCAGTGAATAGCATTGCCAGTAATCGTTTCATGGTGACCCCCTAAAGGTTCTATAGGTCACTGAATCCGACAAGTGAAAGGCCAGTTGTTCATAGCTGAAACCCAATTTCTGCCTTAATACCAGGCAGCACAGAACACTCCCTACGTTCAGACCGGTTCGCCCTGCGACCGATACCGAGGAATCGATCAGATCCGCTGCTGGGAATCGTCACAAGATTAACCGCAAGAGCGTGATCGTGCTGGGTGAGGATGGCAGGAGGAGCGCTTACGTATCAGGAGCCATATGCCCGTTCAAACGATTCGAGTATTGGGCAACCATCAGTACTTGCTCCACAAAGGTTGGTCAGCAAACGCAACTCATCTCGCAATGCTTCCAGCTCGGACAGGTGATGTTCAATCTCGGCCAACTTAAGACGAGCCAGTTTCTGTACATTGGGTCTCGCATTTTTGGAATTGTCCCGAAAGCTGAGAAGGCCAGCGATCTCATCCAGGCTGAAACCCATCTTTTGTGCCCGCTTAATAAATCGCAAACGGGAAAGATCCTTGTCGCTGTATAAGCGCGCACCACCGTTGTTGCGGTGAACCCCGGGCATCAGCCCGATTTTTTCATAGTAACGCAGGGTATCGGCGCTTATGGCCAACGCCTGCACGACCTGGCCAATTTTCATCATCTTTCAAATCCGGACTTAATCTTCGTTGAGTAAACAGAAGCGTACCACTATCAAGGGGTTCCCCCGCAGCGCTTCAATATTGAGGATGCTTGAATGACCATACTGCTTCAAATGCATTCGTGAGTGTCACTCTCACTACGAGGGTAAAAGCCAGCCCAACTAGCGGTTCGACGTTGGATACCTCAGCATCTGTAGAATAAAGGTACCAAGCAGTAAAAGCACTGTCATCACCAAGGTCAGGTCAAATTTAACCTCCAGAAAACTCATGAGCCCTTCGGCGCTGAGGCGTGGTGGAATCCAGCCAAGTTTGCTGAACAAAAGCTCCATGAGTACCGCGCTGCTTACCATCGTTACGAAAAAGACGATAAAGATGTAGATGGCGGCTTTCCAGCCAAAGAACTTCCTCCACAGATTCATGATCGGCACGGTGATCAGATCCGCGTAGATACAGGCGATCACCCCGGCGAACGACACCCCCGAGGCCCACAGGGCGGCGGCGAAGGGCACGTTGCCAATCGAGCCTATGAAGCTTGCCACGCCTGCCAGCACACCCATGACGGCGTTCTCACCGATGCCGACCAACCCGGTTGGTTCCAGGAACAATGTGGTCCAAAACGCCGGCGGTACGAGCGCGACGATGAACCCCGCGATCAGGAAACCGAACAGAGCGCTCTTGTAAATTTTGCCCAGAGTATGGAAATAATTGTGGGCGATGCGTCGCCAGCCATCGGTTGTCGTCAATTGCTTGCGCCAGTCGCCCTTCGCCGTGACATTCCGGGTGAAGGCCACCGGCGCTGGGTCTTCCCGGAATTGTTCACGAAGGCGGGTGCGTGCCTCTTCAAATAGCTGCTCGGGCAAGGTCAGTCGTACCAATACGTACATGATGCTGATCAGTAGAAAGCCACCCAGCAGCTCGGCCACCAAAAACGGCCAGCCCAATATGGCATAGATCAGAATGCCCAACTCGATGACCAGGTTGGTTGAAGCAAAGCTGAAGGCGAACGAGGCCTCTGCGGAGGCGCCCTTTTTGAACAGCGTCTGTGTGATGCTCAGAGCCCCGAAAGTGCAGGCGGAACTGGCCACACCGGCGGCCGTGGCCTTCCCCGTGCTCAACAGGTCGCGACCGCCCAGAATGCCCGCCAGTCGCTCCTGATCAATCAGAGTCTCAATCAGGGCGGTTATCAGTACGCCCAGCAGGATCGGCCACAGCGCCTTATAGAACAGGCCCAGACCAATCAATAAACCTTGCGTTAGTGAATCCAGTATAGACATTGCTCCTCCCTGGTCGCTGTCGGAACAGTTGAAGTGCGTTGAATTTCAAATCAGTAGCTGAATTTCACAAAAAATAGCTATCGGTGCGCTGCCACATGAGGTGTATAACAAGCCAGAATAGCCGCATGGAACATGGCGCTAAAATCCTGGAGCCTGGAGTCCGCTCAAGGTCAATGCCCGATCTATGCCAGCGAGCTATTTAGTCAGCGCCGTATTTTTGCTTCGCCCGGCATTTCGGAACGAAACAACCGGATCGAACCCAGGGCGAGTATCAATTCAATCGCCGCAAACAGCGCCAATGCGGTCCCGAAGCCAAAGCGCAGAACTTCGCCGAAAATCAGGCTGCCCAGGCCAAAACCCACGAACAGGGTAAACACGTTCAAACCCATCGCCTGGCCGGGCCGTTTGCCGCCGAGCGAGGTGACGATGCCGGCAAACAACGGCTGTGTCGCGTCATAGCCCAGCGATAGCAGCATCGCGATGATCGGCGCGAGAATCACCGGAAAATCGAACAGCAGGCCCGCTGCGGCCAACGCACTCAAGCCGAGCCCGATTGGCAACAATCGCGCGCGACCCCATCGGTCTGCAGCGCGGCCAATCAGCGGGCCAAACAACAAACCGGGCACCCCGTAGCCAAGCAATGCCAGACCGATGCCGACCGGCCCGAGACTGTAGCGTTGTTCAAGGTAAACACCCAGCCAGGTGAACACGCCGGAATGAAACATCGAGTTCACAAAAACATAGCCATAGGTGCGCTGGCCGCGTGCGGTGCTCAAAAGGCCCAAATAGCCGCGCATCAGGTCACCGAGTGTGCCGCCTACCGGCTGCATTGCGCCGGCGATCAGGCGCCGATAGGGTAAAAGCAGGAGCAGAACTATCCCCCCGGTTGCGCCGACAGCCAGGAAAAGCCCTCGCCAGCCGATAATGGGCACCAATATCGAGCCAAGCGGTGAGCCAAACGCCATACCGCCGGCCATAGCCGCAAATAACCAGCCTAGTGGCCGCCCGCGCTGCTCGTAAGGAAACAGCTGTCCGACAAGCACGAGCGCAAGCGGTACCACGCCGCTGGCCCCCAGTCCGGTCAGCACGCGCCATAGCGCCATCTGTTCGACGGATACGGCAGTGGCCGTGAGCGCTGTGAGGAGCGAGAACATCGCCAGGGACGCGAACATGACGCGCTGAACACCGAGCCGATCGGCCAGCAGGCCGAACACCAGGGTGGCGATGCCATAAGGAATCAAATACGCCGGCACTACAAAGCCCACGGTGTGTGCCGAAGTTGCGAATGCATCCGCGAGCGCCGGTATGATCGGCGCCACCATGTATGCCTGGAAAAAAATGAAGAATGTGGCGAGCGCGAGCATCCGCAGCAAACGCTCCCGTTCGTGATGAATGGTTACGCTCGCGAGGGAGTCATGTGACATGTAATTTCCTTTGAGAGTTCGATTGACGCTAGCGGACCAGGCCGGAAACCTATACCGACTCCGCCGGCGTCGTGACACCTCGCCCGAGCAGCCAGCGCACCATCGGGTAGGCGGTCATGAAACCCAGAAGCAACCCACCCCACATGACGAACCAGAACGCGATGGTGGTGGGCGGATAGCCCAGCACAAAGGCCACAATCAGCATCGTGACACCCATGCCGATATCGAACGCAATGATCGCTAGCGCGGATATTTTCAGCGCCACCCGCAGCCGCAGGCCAGCCGAACGGATCTGGCCCATCCGCGTCAGCGACCGGTATTCGAAGGCAATCAGCAACGGCAGTGCGAACGCGGCGATAAGCAGAATCATCGGCCAAACGCCTTTGCCAGCGATCGTGATTCCGGTACCCACCACGATCGGCACGGCGATCAGATGGCCGATGAACGATGCCGCGCCTCCGGGGATGGTTTCCAGGGCGGCCATCACGGCCAAGCCCTGGTCGGGCGCGGCGCCATGACGGTTTTGCCATCGCGCCGTGGCCGGGCGGCCCCAACGGTAATAGGCGACAAGCGCCAGCGGACCGGCGTAGATCGCAGTAATGGGCCACACCGCTTCCCAGCTGGTCATCGGCTGCCGGTAGCCGCCAAGATAAATGTCGGCGAGAATTATCAGCGCGCATAGCAACCCGATGCCGGTAACCGACCAGGCGAGTATCGTCAACCATAGGGGTATCATCACTGGAATCTCCTTTGTAACCGGTTCATTTGCCCAATTTGAGATGGTTCGCAGCCGCGACTGTCCATGCCGCGCTAGCGTTCATATCAAGGTCATTGGCCCGATGGCTGGGGGATTGCGCCCATCGACAGCCCACCAACCGGTATGATCAGATGTGCGTACGGGGTATTCGCCTTCATGACCCAGGGCGCTCCACTTTGCGGCGCAGTGGGAAATTGCTTTAGATCGGTCGGGTCGGGAACGATCACCATGACGTGCGGGGGCATCTGCATGCCGGTGTCTGTCGTCATGCCATGCAGCATGTAGGTGAGGCCGATACGATCAACCTGTGGTGTTTTACCCTGGAAGCGGGCTTTGAAATAGGCTCGGGACTGCGAATCCAGACAGGTTGGTGTGTCACCGGCCAGGCCTGCGAAGCGGCACACCCACTCGCCGCTGCCCTGTTGTAGAACCTTGCCCGCCCGGGAAAGCACGGTGGCATGTTTGGTAACCGATTCGGGGCCGGCGCTTAAAAGCGTCTGGATGACGGCTTCATCCGAATCTGCCTTGGGCTTTTTTTTGGTTCATCGCACTTTACCGGGAAACGCTGCTTTTATCTTAAGGAAGAAGTAGTCGTTGTCCCGGTAGCCATAGGCCATCCGTTTGATGACCTTAATCTTGTTGTTCATCCCTTCCAGGACGCTGGTATTCATCCGGTAGACAGCACTGGCGATAATACCTTCGACATAGCCTTTGAGGCGTCTGGCAAATTGCTGAACTGGTGCCAGCCCACTGCTCATTGCCAGATTCAACCAGTCCTGCCAGCGTTGCTTGGCTTCGTCCTCTGAAGGGGCGTACCAGAGCTCTTTGAGCTGGTCTTTCAGCACATACACTGTCATCAGAGGCTGGTTAGCCTGCAGCAACTCTTCGAGCTTCAGAGCTTGATCATCTTTGAGGTTGGTCCGATTTCTGAGCAATAGCCAGCGACTTCGCTTCACTACCTTTCGAGCGGGCTTGTCGTGTCGAAGCTGATTGGCCTGGTCGACCCGAACCCGATCAATCACTTCCCGTCCGAACTTGGCGACAACATGGAACAGGTCGTAAACCACGCGAGCGTTAGGGCAATGATGCTGAACTTCCAGATCCATGGCGGTATTCATGTCCATCGCCACAGCTTCGATCCGCGTGCACGCCTCAGCTCCTAACCATTCAAAGAAGGGACGCACAGCGGCTCGGCTACGCCCCTCTCCAACCCAGAGCACTTGCTGCGTGTCTGCATCAATCGCCACGGTGGCGTACCGGTGCCCCTTGAACAAGGCGAACTCATCCATGATCAATCGGCGAATTCGATGCCTGTCAGGCTCAGTCACTTCCCGCTTGAGACGTTGATGGTCGACGGCTTTGACCGTATGCCAGTGCAACCCCAACAGGGTTGCTACATGCTGAACTGGCATCAGGCGCACCAAGGACTCAATCCAATTGATCATGCCCGCTGTCAGGCGCTGTCGCCCTGGTAACCAGCGAATCTGTTCAAGTCTGGGACCACAGGATACACAGCGAACTCGACGGACAGGCACATCCAGCCAAACTCGATAATGAAACAGGTCGCGCTCTCGAACTCGTCGGGTACTAGTGTCGTGGATGGCAAGCGTGTGCTGGTTACAACCACTGCAGCAGGGTAGATGATCAGCGGCAGGTTGCAGTCGGATGAGCACGGAGTGGGCGTCAATCTGGACGTAGGATTCCATCGTGAATCCTTCCCAGAACAGATCAAGAAGATTAGCATTCATAGAGGCGGCGGTGGATTGGCTAATTTTGTTGTTTTGGCGAACTCAAAACTAACCGGTTTTACCGCCGTCTCCTACTTTTTCACGCTAACCCGCGATGAACCTTTTTTTTGGGCTGGTCAGCCTCGTTCTGATTGGCAAGCGCGGGGGCTACAAGGCCCAGTCCTGAAAAGATGGCCACGGCAGCCACCAATAAACTTTGGTTTACAATATTGCGTTTCATAGCGCCTCTCCTGACCTGATCCGGACGGATCCTTTGCTGGTTGGATATCAACAATGTCACAGAAGCGTATTACTTGGAGCCAGCTCCAGGTCAAGCCTTTGTTTATTCGCGGGAACAGCAGGCCGTATTCACCGGCGATGTGTTGTTGATCCGCGGCAGCGGCCGGACTGACTTTCAGGGCGGCGACCCGCACAAAAGTTACGATTCGATCGTCAACAAACTGTTCCGTTTGCCTGACTAGACGCTGGTATATCCGGCCCATGAAAAACAACCGTGACACGGGCCCGCCCCAAGGCGGGCTGCATTAGAGGAGAATTTAAATGGATATCAAACAGCTTGATCAGAACTACAGCGTGACGGCGCAACCTGCCATTGCTGACATCGAAGAACTGGCAAGCGCGCCGTTCACTTATGGGCCCTTGCCAATGCAACTTTCTACCCTATCCCGGACCTGATCGGTAAAGCCGGGGCTGCAGGTTTTGATCTGGAACCCATGCGAAACAGTCTCGAAACCCTCAGGAATCGCAGTGATCGGCAATGACGACAAATACGCCGGGGATACGGGCACATGGCAGTTGATCTACTTTTTCTGTGCGGATAGCAACGCCCACAATACTTTCATGGTGAATCCCCTTCTAGTTTGAAAGGCCGGTGGCTTGCGTTGTTTGCAAGGCTTCGTATCGCGCCCTGGCACTGAACAGGTCGCGGATGACCGTTTCCCGGGTGAGTTTTACGCCAGTAAGCTTCCGTGCACTGTCTATGGCATCTTCCAGTGCACCGGTACCGCTGGCCAATTCATTCAGGCTGGCTTCCCAGTGAGCGCGTTGATTCGGAAGATGGCGTTCGTCAAGGATTTCAAGGCGGCTGTAGCCTGCCTGAATGGCTGCCTTTACGTCGCCGATTGACGCTCGCAGATCGCGATGGGCCTGAGTGGTCTGCCACTGTCGTTGGGATACTTCCGCAGTCGCCCTGCGAACGGCACTGTTCTGTCGCTGTCCCGTAAACGGAATCTGAATCCCAACGCCTACCGTCCAGCGCTTTTTTTCGTCAGCCAACAAGCTATTGTAGCCCGCATTGGCCGTAAACACGGGCCTTCGGTTGGCTTCCGCGACGTCCAGTCGGGCCCGGGCCTCCGCGGTCCGCGCCTCTGCGGCCTGAACCAACGGGTGCTCGGTTCCGGTCAGGGTGTCCGCTGCCATTGGCATACGAGGAGGCAGGGATAGCATCAATTCGGAGGGTTGCGGACGGCGCCCCAATAATGGGATCAGGTTGGCGGAGAGCTTGGCCTGGTCCGCCCGCAGCTCAACCAGTTGCGCGTCCAGCGTATCCAGTTCCGTCTCTACCCTGAACAACTCACTCTGTGTGGCCTCGCCGTATTCCAGTCGTTGCCGGGTAATCTCGGCTAGCTGTTCCACCAGCGCACGAGTCTCGTAGTGCAACTCGATGGCCCGGTGCGAATACCACAAACGGGCATAGGCCTCCTTGACCGAGGCCGTCAGTTTTCTGGTCTGCCAGAGGGTGTCCTGGGTTGCGGCACGCACACCCGCCTCCTCGGCTCCGCGGGACGCGGATAACTGGTCCGGCCAGGGCAGCTTCTGACTGACCTCAAACCGGTGCCCGACCACATTAGGGCCCTCCAGAGTTTCGGGTGCAATACCGTACTTTACGACAGGATCCGCCCAGGCATCCGAGCCTTCCACTTCGGCCCTTGCTGCCTCGATGGCGGCTCGCTGCGCACTCAGGGTGGCGTTGCTATCCAGGGCCTCCGCAATCCACTGGTCCACCGTTTCCAGCGATTCAGCCATTGCGGGGGCAGAAAGGGAAACGAATACCGCCAGAACGGCGTAAATTCCACTGCGTCGAATCATTGGTTCGCTCCTTTTTGGGCGAGCTTCTTCAACCGCGCACGCTGCCAGAGGTAGAAAATCACCGGAATCAGCAGCAGCGTCAGCACTAGAGTAGTAACCATGCCGCCAATCATCGGCCCGGCGATCCGCTGCATCACTTCCGAACCAGTGCCGCCGCCCAGCATGATGGGTACAAGGCCAGCCACGATGGCGGCAAAGGTCATCATGATCGGGCGCACCCGCTGCGCAGCCCCGTGGCTGATCGCCTGGCGCAGGGCATCCGCCGACAGTTTCCCGGGCTGATGATCGACGGCCTCCAGGGCGTTGTGCAGGGACTGGTTGAGGTACACCAGCATCAGCACACCGATTTCCACGGCGACTCCGGCCAGGGCGATAAAACCAACGGCAACAGCCACGGACAGATTGTAGCCCAGCAGGTACATCAGCCAGATGCCGCCAATCATACCGAACGGCAGGGTGCCCATTATAATACCCACCTCGGTCATGTTGCGGAAATTCAGGTACAGCAGGATCACGATAATCGCCAGCGTCAGCGGTACCACCAGTGTCAGGCGCTCCTTGGCACGCTGCATGTACTCATACTGGCCGGACCAGGTCAGGGAGTAGCCGGCAGGCAGGTCCACCTGCTCCCGCACCACCGACTGAGCCTCTTTGACCCAACTACCAAGATCCCGGCCTGCAATGTCCACCAGGGTCCAGCCATTGAGGCGGGCATTTTCCGATTTGATCATGGGCGGCCCCCTGTCGACCCGGATATCCGCCACGTCGGCCAGCGCGATACGCTGTCCACCGGGCGTCACTATGGGCAGTAAGCGCATCTGCTCCACCGAATCCCGGTAGCCCTGGGGATAACGCAGATTGATGGGATAGCGCTCCAGGCCCTCCACCGTACTGGCCACGTTCATGCCGCCAATCGCAGTGCGTACCACGGATTGAATATCTGCGATATTCAATCCGAAACGGGCGGCAGCCTCCCGCTGGATATCCACCTTGATGTAACGTCCGCCGGCCACCCTCTCGGAAAACGCAGAGGCTGTGCCCGGTATGTCAGTCAACACCCGCTCTAGCTTTTCCCCTATGCCCTGGATCACTTTCAGGTCCGGGCCGGCCACCTTGATGCCCACCGGGGTCTTGATGCCCGTTGAGAGCATGTCAATACGGGTTTTGATCGGCATGACCCAGGCGTTAGTGAGACCGGGAAGCCTGACGGTCCTGTCCAGCTCGCGGCGCAGGGATTCCGGCGTTACGCCGGGGCGCCACTGGTCCCGGGGTTTAAACTGGATAAAGGTTTCAATCATGGTCAGCGGGGCCGGATCGGTGGCCGTGTCAGCGCGGCCGATTTTGCCGAACACAGTTTTAACCTCTGGAATACTGGCAATCAGCTTATCGGTCTGTTGCAGGATCTGCCGGGCCTTGCCAATGGAGATGCCGGGATAGGTGGTGGGCATGTACATCAGGTCCCCCTCATCCAGGGGGGGCATGAACTCACTGCCCAGCTTGTTGGCGGGCCAGAAGCCGATGATCAGCACAATCAGGCCACCGGCAAGCATCAGGGCGGGCCGCCGCAAAGCCCAGTCAATGGCTGGGCTGTACAGGAAGATCAGCAGCCGGTTAATGGGATTGCGGTGCTCCGGCAATACCTTGCCACGAATGAAGTAGCCCATCAGCACCGGTACCAGTGTAATGGCAAGCCCGGCAGCCGCAGCCATGGCATAGGTTTTGGTGAACGCCAGGGGTGCGAAGAGCTTGCCCTCCTGAGCCTCCAGCGTGAACACCGGCAGAAAGCTCACGGTGATGATCATCAACGAGAAAAACAGCGCGGGCCCCACTTCACCGGCGGCCCTATACATCACGGCCCATCGGTTTTCCGGTGTCAACGGGGTCCGCTCCATGTGTTTATGGACATTTTCAATCATCACAATGGCACCGTCGACCATCGCACCGATGGCGATGGCAATGCCGCCGAGGGACATAATGTTGGCGTTGATACCCTGAGCGTGCATCACCACGAACGCAGCAAGAATGCCCACCGGCAGGCTCACGATCACCACCAGGGAAGAGCGCAGGTGAAACAGGAATACCGCGCAGATCAGGATCACCACCAGAAACTCTTTCAGCAGCTTGCTGTAGAGATTGTCCACCGCATTGTTGATCAGTGTGGAACGATCATAGGTGGGCACCATTTCAACGCCATCCGGCAGGCTGCCCTTGATCTCCTCCAGGCGTTGTTTAACACCCTCGATGGTAGCCAGAGCGTTTTCGCCAAAACGCATCACCACGATACCGCCGGCCACTTCGCCTTCTCCATTCAGTTCAGCGATACCCCGGCGCATTTGTGGCCCCAGCCGGATATCCGCCACATCCTTGAGCAACAAGGGCTTGCCATTATCGTTGACACCCAGCGGCACCTGGCGCAGGTCGTCCTCGTTCTGCAGGTAACCGGTGACCCGCACCATGTATTCCGCCTCGGCCATTTCCACGACGGATGCCCCGGTTTCCTGGTTGGCGCTGTTGATGGCGGCATGAATACGCTGCAGCGTGATGTTATGGGCGCGCAGCCGGTCCGGGTCCACCACCACCTGATACTGCTTGACCATGCCGCCAACACTGGCGACCTCGGATACCCCGGACACGGTTTGCAGTTCAAACTTCAGGAACCAGTCCTGAATGGCCCGAAGCTCCGAAAGGTCATGCTGGCCGGTGCGGTCCACCAGGGCGTAGGAGTATACCCAGCCAACGCCGGTGGCATCCGGCCCCAGCTCTGGTTTGGCGGCATCGGGCAATTGCCCGGCTACCTGGCTCAGGTATTCCAGTACCCGGGAACGAGCCCAGTACAGGTCGGTGTCGTCATCGAAGATCACATACACATAGGAGTCGCCAAAGAAGGAATACCCCCGAACCGTTTTGGCGCCCGGCACCGACAGCATGGCGGTGGTGAGCGGGTAGGTCACCTGGTCTTCCACCACCTGGGGCGCCTGGCCAGGATACGGGGTCTTGACGATCACCTGTACATCCGACAGGTCCGGTATGGCGTCAATGGGCGTTTCCCTGACGGAATAGAATCCCCACCCAATCAGTATGAGGGTGGCGAGCAATACAAAAAATCGGTTATGAAGCGACCACTGGATAATGCGGTTAATCATGAGCTGAGTCCGGTCTGGTGATGGCCGGGGGCAGCCCGATGGCGCACCCCCGGGCTATCACTACTGTTTCCTGATAGAGGTCACCTGCTGGCCCTTGCCAGCGGGTGCCAGAGTGAAGACAACCTTGTCACCCTTATCCAGGGCATCCAGGTCCACCTCCGGGGCTACGGGAAATCCCATGGTCATGCCCGGCCAGTTCAGCGCCGGAATAGGCTCATGCTTCAGCGTTACTTTGCGATTTTCGGTGTTGATCATGGTGATTACGCCCCGGCTCTGGACCGGGCCAGCGGACTCTTTGGTGTCCATGCCGGACATCGAGCCCATGTTGTTATCGGCCGCTGCCAGAACAGGTCCCAGGGATAATCCGAACACAACAGCCGTCATCAGGTTTTTCAGTTTCATGGTTTTCTCCAGTGGTTACTGCGCGTCTTGCGCGGGCTCAATACGTTCAACAAGATAGCCGTCCGGCGTCTCCCGGAACCCGAAATTGACGGTCTCACCCGGGGCCAGTTCCACCAGATCGACGGATTCGGCAATACCAAAGGTCATGGTCATGGCCGGCCAGCCAAGACCGGGTACCGGGCCATGGTCGAGCGTGACTGAAGAACTCTCAGCATCAAGCTCCGTAATCCGGCCAGCGGCTTCAAACAGTTCGGGCGCAGAGCTGTCTGCACCGGCCATGCCGGCGCTGTTCTGCTCCTCGGGCTCCAGGCGCAGCATGGCGGCCTCGAGGCTGGTTTCTGAATCAATCAGGAACTGGGCGGACACCACCACCTGCTGCCCTTCTTTCAGACCTTCGTGAATGACCACCCTGTCGCCGGCTTCCCGGCCCGTCTTGACGGGCACCGGACGAAAATAGCCGTCATCCTCAGCCAGCAGCACATGCTGGCTGTCGCTTCGCCGGATCAGCGCCGGGCGCGGGATAGTGAGCAGGTCCTCACCGATGGGGGCATCCATGGTGAGATTGACGAACATTCCGGGGCGCAACCGGCCATCCGGGTTCGGAACGCGTACCCGGGCCCGAAGAGTCCGCATTTTGGGATCCAGTTCCGGGTAAACGTAGTCAATGTCACCATTCCAGTTTGTATCCGGCATGGACGGCGTGGTGAATTCAACGGCCTGACCCGCTTCAACCAGCCCGGCCTGACGTTCAAAAAACTCGGCGATCACCCACACCGAATCGCGACTGCCAATGGCCATGATTTCAGTATCCGGGCGCACGTACATGCCGGCACGAACAGGCAATGCGGCCACATAGCCGGAGCCAGGGGCAAATACGGTGATGCGTTCTCGGATTTTTCCTGTTTTTTTCAGGTTGGCAATCTGTCTATCCGTCATGCCCAGCGCGCGCAGCTTTCCGCCGGTCGCTGTTGCCTCTGAGCCCCGCCCAAGGCGCTCGGACATCAGAAACTCCTGCTGGGCATTCACCAACTCCGGTGAATAGATCTCATACAGTGGTTCACCACGGTCAACGATTTCTCCTTCTGACCGAACATGCAACACCTCGACCCATCCGGCAATGCGGCTGTGCACCTGAATCAGTTGATCTTCATTGTCAGTGACATAACCCACGGTTCGGACCGGAACAGACACTGCCCCACGGGAAACTGCCCGGGTTTTAACCCCCAGATTGTTTCTGACGGCAGGATTGATCTGAACCCCGCCGTCGTCCCGGCCGCTACTGCTTTCTTCGTACACCGGCACCAGGTCCATTCCCATGGGGGACTTGCCAGGCTTGTCACGGCGGTAGTTGGCATCCATGGGAGCAACCCAGTACAAGGGCTTTTCATCCGCCGATTCACCGGCAGGATTACCAGAATCGGCGGATTCTGACATCGGCATGATTTGCAGGCTGGCCAGCCAGCCCAGACCAAAAGCGACAGCGATCACCATCGCCATCAGGGAAATGCGCATTGATGTTTCCTTATTTGAAGCTTATAGACGCTCGCCCGAGTGGCCTATCGGCCCAGGTGTAAACGTGCGAACTTAGATAAAGACTAAGATCAGACTACTGAGAAATCAGGGGGAGGTGTAAGGGTATCAAGGATAACGCTGAGATAGACTTCTCGGGGACGAAGAGAGGTAGGGTCGGAAGAACATTGCACTGGCAAAACCGCCTTCTCAGAAACCAGTGCGGATAGCATCGCACCGCAACTGCCCTGGTTGGCGGCGATAGCACAATCGGTAGACGCCATATCACCACAGGCCATATCCTGTTCCGAATGCCCGTCAGTGCTGGCACTCCAACAGTCCACCATGGCCATGTGGCCGAAACGGGCAGGAGGTTCTGCTGTGTCTGCCGTGAATTGCCCGAACGCCAGCACCGGCTGTATTGCCATGATCAGCAACAGCAGGTTAAGAAGGGCTTTAGGCGTTATCAAGCGTGGCAAATGGAGCGACCCAGGTAATTGAGTTTTCAAGAATTCTCGTGATGGTACGGCTTTCACGCCACAGGCGTCAAGCAATTAATCATGCCGGCACGAAGCTGTCTTAGCTCACTAAAATGCTGATCTAGCCGAAAAGACGATCTGTACATCGTTTCTTCATTTCGCCGCTGGAGAAGCCTTCGCCTGTCCACTGGGCATGTCTGACTCGCGCTCGACGAGCACAAACAACAGATGATCAATAAATCGAATCTGATCCCCGTCCAGCTGATCATCGATTTCCAGAATACCTTTCTCAATTTCATCAGAAGTAAAACCTGCCAGATTTGACATAAAACGCGCCCGCAGCATCGCATACCAGCGATCCTTCGGGATTTCGACGCGGTACTCTTCCCTGCTTGTCACCGCACCAAGGCCGGAGGCGGCGATTTCACCGAGAAGAATGTCAAGCTCCGGTTGACTCTCTGAAAAGGCAGTCATCGCCCGGCTGAAAAGGGGAAACTCGGGCAAACTGGGCCGGGTGACCACCAGAACACGACCATTCGGTCGCAAACATGAGCGCATTTTCTTCCAGAATCTCTCACGATTGCGGATGTGATGAATGGACTCCTTGATGAGCACCCGGTCCAGTTGCACCCCGCTGTCAATGAACGCTTCAGCGGATGCACAACGGGTCTGGATGCCGCTGTATTGTTCAGCATTCAGGAGCATGGCGCCTGAGGGGTCCACGCATATCGCTTCAGATTCCAGCGGCACAGCCTGGCTGAGCAGATGTGTGAAGATACCGGTCCCACCACCAAGGTCTGCAAACCGGCTGTCAGCCTGCATATTTAAATGATTAAGAAGCTTTTTCAGCATCCAGCCCCGGTAATCCCTGGTCAAAAGCCACAGATCATCATAGTCCCGGGAGACTTCGGTAAAAGCCGTCGTCATTGCGTGTGCCCCATAAAACGCTGGTAACGCCCTGCGTTACCCTGTGTGTCAACCCAACCCCGAGCGGGACTTGCCAACGAGTTTTGCAAGCCGGCCCATTCGTGGAACAAACCTTGGCACTTCCTGCTGATAGGTCCGGTACTCGTCACCGAACCGCTCAATGACCTGTCGCTCTTCATGCCGTGCGAGCAAGCTGTAGGCAAGGACAATGATGGGGAACAGACTAACGGAGAACAGCGTCGGCCAGTGCACAATCCCCTCCCCGAACAGGATGAGAAAAAGGCCCGTATACTGCGGGTGCCTCACCAAACCGTAGAGCCCATCCGTTGCAAGACACCCTTGTTGGTGTGCACGATGAAGTTCGCGCCATCCCTGCAGAAAAATACCGATGCCAGTCACAGCCAGAGTATAACCAAGCAACATTGAGATAAGCATGCCCACCTCGCCGACACCAAGCAGCGAGGACCAGAGATTCGCGCTGAGGTCGCTACCGTCCAGATCAAAGAACCGCACGAGCAAATAGACAGTGAGAGGGAAGCCGTACATCTCCGCATACAATGCGATTATAAACGCCTGCACCACCCCGGCACTGCCCCACTCCCGCCATGTTCTGGGAGCGAGCCAACGATACATGACCCAGGAGATCAGCACGATCATGATCGCCGCTATACCCCAGGCTCCCGAATGACCAATAGTTTCTGTCATGTTAAGTTTTCCTCGTAAGTCAACGAACAAACAAGCTAAGACAGCTTTTATCTGGCTGTCGCCGCCTCCGTTTTATTGATCGGTTGACGTCTTGACCAGGCAATTAATGCAAGGCCGCCAAGGATCATCGGCAGGGTCAGCAGTTGCCCCATGGTCACCCAGCCGAGGGCGATGAACCCCAGTTGCGGGTCGGGGAGGCGAACAAACTCGACCGCAAAACGGAAAATTCCGTAGAGCAACAGGAACAGGCCGGACGTTGCGCCCATCCGACGTGGGTTGCGTGAGAACCACCACAGCACCACAAACAGCACAACACCTTCCAGGGCAAACTCATACAGTGACGACGGGTGACGTGGCGCCGACCCCATATTCGGGAACACCATGGCCCAGGGAACATCACTGACCCGCCCCGGGAGCTCGTGATTGATAAAATTGCCAAGGCGCCCTGCCCCCAGGCCAATTGGTACCAATGGCGCTATAAAGTCCGTGAGTTGGAAAAATCGCAGGTTCTGCTTTCGAGCAAACACCAGAGCTGCAATCAGGACGCCAGTCAAGCCGCCGTGAAAACTCATGCCCCCTTCCCAGACCTTGAGCAGCCAGAGCGGGTTGTCTGCCAGCTTGTCAAAACCGTAGAAGAGCGCATAACCGACGCGGCCACCGAGAATGACGCCCATCGCGCAGTAGAAAATCAATGTTTCAACAGCGTCTGCATTCAACCCCAGCCGATGAGCCCGACGACGCCCCAGCCACCAGGCCGCAAGAAAACCGACAAGGTACATCAGGCCGTACCAATGAATTTTTAGTGGGCCCAGTGCAATGGCTACCGGGTCGATTTGAGGATACTGAAGCATAAGCTTTCCTGATTCCGTGTGTGAAAGTGCGTTAGGGTTTTAATCAGTAACACGTTCCGCTCCATTGGCTGTCTCCTCCAATCTTTGCCTGGCAACAGCGATACCGTTGCGAATGGCCTGTGCGGAGTCGTTATCGCCGAAGCCCGCCAATGCACGGCCCCAGTAATTGATCGCCTGTTTATAGCGGCCGTCGTCAAAGGCCTCGACCCCCAACATGCCCAGCACCGTTGGCTCACGTGGATCCTTGTCGAGTATTTCGTCGATCAGCGCCTGCACTTCAGTGGTCAGGCTGCGCCCGGCCACAAAGAATTTGATCTGGGCCAGTTGGGCCAGTAGGTCAACTCTGCGGCCTTCCAGTTCGATCAGTCGTTCCAGGGCGCCAATCGCCTGCCCCGGTTGACCGATCTTCTGGTAAAGCGGAAACAGCAACGACCAGACCTTGGGATTATCCGGCTGAGTCCCGGCCTCCTCTTCGAGCCGGCCAACCAGGGTTTTCATTGAGGCGCCGGGCGTATTGAGCGCATTCTGTTGGGCGGCATACAGGGCCAGATCGCCATCGGCACCCTGCCATCGATAGCCGATGATGCTGGCACCTATTACTGCCGTTATCACCAACGGAATCATCAAACGTCCTGACACGGGGCGCCTGAGAGGCATTCGGCGGCGGGCCTCGGTGTCCTCCAGCAGATTGCGGTCCAGCTCGTGACGGCTTTCTTCAAAACGGGCGACGTCAATCTC
The DNA here is from genome assembly GCF_002352785.1 of Marinobacter sp. UBA2688. Classification (NCBI taxonomy): domain Bacteria; kingdom Pseudomonadati; phylum Pseudomonadota; class Gammaproteobacteria; order Pseudomonadales; family Marinobacteraceae; genus Marinobacter; species Marinobacter sp. UBA2688. The sequence continues at coordinate 99,482 of NZ_DELU01000013.1, read as the reverse complement.
GCCGCGATCGCGGGCTCTTTCCAGTGCTGAAAGCCGGCGCTCATAGACGGCCAGGTTTTGCGCCTCTGCATGATCATCGGCCTCAAACCGCTGCTGCCAGTCATGGATCGCCCTTGCTCTCCGCAACGGTAGACTCAGGAACCACAGCGCAAGAAGCAGCAGTGTACCAATACTTAACCAGAGCATAGTCATTCCGATCCCTCACGGTGACGATGAATCAGGGAGGACAGGCGGGTACGTTCCTCCTCGGAGAGCGGCCGCACTCGCCGGTGTCTGCGTGCCCGGACAAACGCAATCACAATCATGGCGCCCCCTGCCACCAGCGCTGCCGGCAACGCCCAAAGCAACCACGTGCGCCCGTCAAGGCGCGGGTTGTAAAGAACGAACTCGCCAAAACGATTAGCCATGAAATCAAGAATTTCCTTATCCGCACGCCCATCACGAAGCATCATTGCTACCCGCTCCCGCATGTCCGCCGCCACCGGCGAATCGGAACTGTCGATGGCTTGAGCATCACATTTAGGGCACCGCAACGACGCCGTAAGGTCGCGATAACGCTCCGCCATCACCGGATCCTCGAAATGACGCGCATCGATTGCCGTGTCCGCCACCGACTGGAACGAAGCCAGCAAAAACACGATGACCACACAGCAACGGCTCTTTCGGTTTAGCGCCATTTCTCTACCTCCGCCATGACTTCATCCACCTGAGCTGGCGTTATGTACCCGACGTGCTTATATCGAACGATACCGTTTGCGTCGACCAGGAAGGTTTCGGGCACGCCATACACGCCGAGCTCGAAACCCAGGTCACCGGCAGGATCAAAGATGTTGACCTCGAAAGGTTTTCCAAACTCTTCAAGAAACTGTCGCCCCAGGTCACGTGTGTCTTTGTAGTTGATGCCCACCATCTGAATGCCGCGTTCGGAGAGCGCCAGTAGCTGGGGCATTTCCTCCTTGCAGGTCGGGCACCAGGACGCCCAGACATTGACCAGAGACATCTGCCCGCGAAGCAGGGATTCATCCACCTCGGTGTCAGGGTCCTCTAGCGTCGGAAGCGTGAACGCGGGAAACGCCTGGCCTATCAGGGCCGACTCGCGAGCACTGGGGTCCAGCGAAAGCCCCCGGTACAAAAAGAAGGCCAGGCCAAGGAACACCACAAAAGGAAGCATCAGCAACAGGCGGCGCATCATGCGCGAACCTCGCGCGCCGGCCTCATCGATTCCCGGTCAGCTGCAGCGGCACGGCGGCGACGATAGCGACGATCCGCCACAGCCAGCACGCCCCCGGAGGCCATCAGCAGCGCACCCAGCCAAAGCCAGCGTACAAATGGCTTGACCTGTAGGCGCATTGCCCAGCTGCCGTCGTCCAGTTCCTCCCCCATGGCCACGTAAAGGTCCCGCAACAGGCCGGGGTCGAGTGCGACATCGGTCATCGGCTGCCCACGGGCAATGTACAGGCGCTTCTCCGGGTACAGGGTGGTGACAATCCGGCCTTCACGGGCAACCTCGATGGTCGCCGTATCGGCGAGGAAGTTGGGCCCCCGACGCTCGCCCAGTTCGGTCAGCGTAAAATCGTACCCGCCCAGATCCACCTGCTCACCGATATCAAGCCGCACATTACGCTCCATGGCGTAGTTCGACACCATCACCACGCCCACGATGGTGACGGCCAGGCCCACGTGGCCGACCACCATGCCCCAGTATGAAGGGGTCAACTTACGCAATCCGGCCAGCGCAGAGGACGCATTGCGGACTTTATCAAACAGGTCGCGCACCAACGCCAGTACTACCCACAGGGCCGCCACCATCCCCAGCGCCACGGCGACATTCCACTGGCCGTTGTAAAGAAACGGTATCGATACCGCAATCGGCAGTGCGGCCAGACCCGCCCCCAGTAGTCGCCGGAACAGCTCGCGACCGGGCATCTGCTTCCAGCGTGCGACCGGCCCCAGCCCCATAAAGGCACAAAGCATGACGGTCAGTGGCACGAACAGGCTATTAAAGTAAGGCGCGCCGATACTGATTTTGCCCAGCCCGAGTGCATCCAGGATCAAGGGGTACAGGGTGCCCATCAGGACCGTGATCGTCATGATGACCAGCAAAATATTGTTGATCAGTAACAGTGCATCCCTGGAAAGCCAGCTAAAGCCCGCATTGGCGCTCATTCGCGGCGCCCGTAGCGCAAAGATCAACAGCGAGACGCCGACCGTTATTCCCAGCAACGCCAGAATGAAGAGCCCCCGTGACGGATCATTGGCAAAGGCATGAACCGAGGTCAGTACCCCTGAGCGCACCAGGAAGGTGCCCAGCAACGAGAGTGAGAACGTGAAAATCGCCAGCAGCGCCGTCCAACTCTTGAACGTGCCACGCTTTTCCGTGACCGCCAGTGAATGTATCAGCGCTGTCCCGCTCAGCCAGGGCAGGAGCGATGCATTTTCCACCGGATCCCAGAACCACCAGCCTCCCCAGCCCAGCTCATAGTAGGCCCACCAGCTACCCAGAGCGATGCCGAGGGTCAGAAAGGCCCAGGCAATGTTGGTCCACGGCCGAACCCAGCGCGTCCAGGCCGCATCCAGACGCCCTTCGATCAGCGCAGCGATGGCAAAAGCAAAGACCACTGAAAAACCCACATAGCCCATGTAAAGCATCGGCGGATGGATGATCAGGCCAACATCCTGCAACAACGGATTCAGATCGGCACCGTCGGCTGGCATGCCCGGCAACAGGCGATCAAAGGGACTGGACGTAACGACGATGAAAAGCAGGAACCCTGCGCTGACGACACCCAGAACTCCCAGAACCCGTGCCAGCATATCCTGTGGCAACTGGCGGGAAAACAGACTGACGGCAAAGCCCCAGCCACTGAGAATCAGACTCCATAACAGCACCGAGCCTTCATGAGAGCCCCAGACGGCGGTGAACTTGTAGTACCAGGGCAGCATCGAGTTCGAATTACGGGCCACATAGTCCACGCTGAAATCATCCAGAAGAAAACTGGCGGTCAGGCTGGCATAAGAAACCAGTAGAAAGGCAAATTGCCCCCATGCCATGGGCTCAGCAAATGCCATCCACAACGGGCGCCGGGTGGCGGCTCCCAGCAAGGGCACGGTCGCCTGAAGCAGCGACAGGCAAAGTGCAATCAATAACGCGAAGAGACCAACTTCGGGAACTGTCAGCGTAAGCATTTCGAGGCCGTGTTCGGTTAAGGGTTCGGCGATGACCGAACCTATCGGTAAGGGGTTCTCAGGTATTGCTTCGTCAGCCAGCCGCATGGCCGGCTGACGAATTCCCTATTACTTCCGACCAGGTTGGCGGGTAACGCGCAGATACGGTGTCTGCTCATCCCATCCGTCGGGGAAACGCTCTTTGGCCTCTTCGTTGGAGAGCGACGGAACGATGATCACATCCTCGCCATTCTTCCAGTCCACCGGCGTGGCCACTTTGTGGTTGTCGGTCAGCTGGAGCGAATCAATGACGCGCAGGATCTCGTCCAGATTGCGCCCGGTGCTGGGGGGATACGTCAGCATCAGACGGATTTTCTTCGCGGAATCGATAATGAATACCGTTCGAACAGTCACCTTGGGGTCGGCTTTTGGATGGATCATTCCGTACAGGTCGGCAACCACCTGATCCTTGTCTGCCAGCAGGGGAAAATTGAGCCCCGTGCCCTGGGTTTTCTCGATATCCTTCGCCCAGTCGTTATGGGAGTCGAGCGGGTCGACGGAGACCCCGATCAGCTTCACACCGCGACTGGCGAACTCGTCCTTACGCTTCGCGAAGGCACCGAGCTCTGTGGTACAGACGGGGGTGTAGTCGGCGGGGTGTGAAAACAGCACGGCCCAGTCGTCTCCCAGCCACTCATGAAACTGAATGTTTCCCTCGGTGGATGCGACGGTGAAATCGGGAGCGGTTTCTCCAAGTTGCAATGTCATCGTTTCATTCTCCTTTGCTTTGGCTGTCGTTCTTGGTTCGTCAGAATAGACGGTATCCTTAAAGTCAACTTTAAGGTCAAGACGTTTGTCAGATGTTTTTTAGCCTGATCCATCGAGCTCGACGTTCGTGCCCGATTTTTCGGGTATGAAACTGACATAGAGGAAAAGCACAGTGCCCAGCACAATGGCGATATCGGCAAGGTTAAAGGCCGGCCAGTGCCAGGATTGCCAATAGACATCAAAGGAATCCACAACATAGCCACGAAATATCCGGTCAATCAGGTTGCCCACGGCACCGCCAAGAATAAGGCTGTACGCGATGGCTTCTCCCCTGCGGCGGCACTGAAGAATCAGCCCGATCAGTACAATCGAGACAACTACCGCGACTGTGATAAGAAAGTATCGCTGCCAACCTCCGCCATCGGCAAACAGGCTGAATGCGGCGCCGGTGTTCCAGACATGCACCCAGTTAAAGAACGGGGTCACCGGAATCGACTCGCCATACGCCATTGACTGCTGGACCGACCATTTTACAACCTGATCAGACGCCGCAATCAGGCCCGAAATCGCCAGCAGGCCATACGGCAAGTGTTTTTTGGCAACGATGGACATTATTTAACCCTTAAGCGCAAGGATGCGCCTGGCCCCGTTGAGTACGATAATCCCCGCAATGCTGCCGATGATCAGGTCCGGGTAATTGGAGCCAGTCCATGCCACCAGGGCGCCAGCGGTAATGACCCCCAGATTGATGACCACATCGTTGGCTGAGAAAATCCAGCTCGCCTTCATGTGGGCACCGCCCTCCCGATGTTTGGATATCAGCAGCAGACACGTGGTGTTAGCGATCAATGCGATGAACGCAATCCCCATCATTACCAGCGACTCCGGCTCACTGCCGAAGACAAAGCGCCTCACCACCTCTGCAAGTACGCCCACAGCCAGTATCAGTTGGAGTACGCCCGCGAGATGCGCAGCACGCACCTGCATTTTTACGCTGTGCCCAACCGCATACAGGGCGAGCCCGTACACGGCCGCGTCGGCGAAATTGTCCAGGGATTCTGCAATCAAACCGGTGGAGTGCGCGATCAGGCCGGCCGTCATTTCCACCACAAACAGGACAGCATTGATACCGAGCAACCAACGCAGGGTGCCGGACTCCTGCTCGGCAGAGATAGCCGTATCCCCGACCGCCTTGATTGACTCAGGGTCGGCAGCGGCCGTTTCCTGAAGCGAAGCGCCCAGCCCGAGGGTCGCCAGCTTCGCGGTGATAGGCTCAGCCTCGCCATCGTGCACAACCTTCAACCGCCGATCAGACAGGTCGAAGGACAGCCCGCGAATGTCTTCAAAACCGTTCAGGGCCAGTCGAATCATCCGTTCCTCCGAAGGACAATCCATCTTCGGTACGGTATACACACTGATCCAGTTGCCGGACGCTTCAGAGGCCTCCGACCCGGTATTACCCTCGGCGGGTGTTGCGTCGCAGCCACAGGCGTCTTCACAGGATTTACTCATGATACGGCTCCACTTGAGTATTGTCGGATTATGATTTAAAACCATATAGTCACTATAAGGTCAATAGAACAGATACCATCTGTTGAGGAGAAACCCGATGCGCATTGGTCAGTTGGCACGGTCCGTAGGAGTCGATACTCAAACTGTCCGCTTCTATGAACGGGAGGGCTTGTTACCACCGCCGGATCGGCAGGACAACGGTTACCGTGTTTACACCGAACGGCATGTTGAGCGGCTGGCCTTTATCAGGCGCTGCAGAATACTCGAGCTGTCACTCGCTGAAATCCACGAGTTACAGAGGTATCAGACCGCCCCCCATCAGCCTTGCAGGGCCATCAACACCTTGCTTGATGATCACATCACTCATGTGCGGTCTCGGATAACCGATCTGCAGGTACTGGAGCAACAACTCACGTCGTTAAGAGCGAGTTGCAACGATGATCGGGAAATTAAGGCCTGTGGGGTTCTCGAAGGGCTCAGTGAAGAAAGCATGCGGCAGTAGCCTGAAGCATTTATGCCAAGTATTGGGGTAACCATTGTGGGCGAATCAATATACTTGCGCAGATGTTGAAAATCCGCTTCCTGGCAGATCTTTTCGACAACACGGAGCCTGAGTAGCCGGCAGATGGAGCAAGCACCTCATCATCTCCTGTTTCGTTAAAAAGGCTGCATCAACTTTTGCCAGTAGTTCGTTGGGTAATTCGGCTCTGAAGCAATACCGAGATCCTTAGTGCCGATCGTTCGCTCGGAATCGAAGTAAGCCGTGCCGTGCAAGGATCTTAGCGGCAATGGGTGAAGTGATCATTTGTATCACTGCAAAGAATGCGGCAGGAATCGCAATTTCTGAAGGTAAGCCAGATGCGGCGACAAAAGCAGCAGCAATGCTAAATTCTTTTTTGCTCACGGTGAAGAGATAGGTAATCACTTCTTTCCGGTCAGAGGTTAGCAACCGTGAGGACATTCCTATCAGGTAGCCAATCAGATTAAGACTCAGGGCTGCTCCAGCAATCAAAAAAGCGTACCAGCCATAACCAATGATAGTTTCTGCGTTTGGGCCTACTACAGCCAGTAGTATCAGAAGATATATGATTGATCCAATTCCCGCGTACGTTGAATCATGGCGTGCAAAAAAATCTGGAAATCCTGTGCGTAAGCTCACTCCAACAACAGTGGGAACGAGAACGATCAAGGCTAATTCAAAGATGATTGCCCCGAGAGGAACTTCCAGTTGTATTCCAGTCAGCCATAAAAAAAGGAATGGAACAATGAATGGCGATAGTGCTGTATTGACCGCATTAAAAACGGCTGCTAAGGCAACATTCCCCCGCGCCATTAATACCAGCAGCGGAGACGAAACATCTGTCGGCAATGTGCCAAGCAACGTTTGACCTGCTGCAAGAGGTCCGTTCCCGAAAAATAAACGGCCAGTCAGAAAACCGGCAATCGACATCGGACCATAGACCAGACCTAGTGCTAAAAGTTGCCTTGAAGGTTTGCGAAAGACCACTCCAACGGCATGTGCGTCGAAGGTAAGACTGATGACAAGCATCAGCAGCGCGAGCAGTGGACCGATAAAGGGCTCTAGGTGCGTTCCTAACCCTGGGAATACTAAGACCAAACCAGCTAAAGTGATAACAAACCAAACAAGATTAGACTCCACAAAATAGATGAATCTGATCATATCTTGGAGTCCACCGTGCCCGGTGAGGTTGGGCGACCTTCACACTGCGCGAACAACTCGATGGCTTTGTTGCAATAAGCACAGTGCCCATCGCAGCAGTCGTGCATCAGAAACGCTACGAGATCAGCAAGTACAGGAAAAATAGCACTGTAAACTATTGAACGACCCTGGCGTCGTGTTTCTTGAGACATCGCCCCAAACGCCCTAACAGCTTCTGCTTCTTTCATTTCAATATCTCAATACCTATTGCTATATTGAAAAATTAGGTGACCCCTGGTCCAGTCGGCGTGGCCCGCGGTCAGTCCGGAACCTCGGAGATCGCACGGGTCATCAAATCCGCCATGGCCGGGCTGTCCCATTCCGCGGCACCGACCAGGCGGCCAATTTCGCGACCGTCGTGATCAATCAGCAGCGTTGTAGGAACACCTTCTATGCCCAGTGTTGAGGTCGCCAGTGTGGACGGATCAATATACTGGCGTAGATGTTGGATGCCGGTTTTCCGGTAGAATTTCTCAACAACACTGATGCCTGCGTGGTCAACGGACAGCGCGACCACTTCAAATTGCTCGCCGCCCAGTTGAGCCTGGAGTGAGTCAAGCGTCGGCATTTCCTCACGGCAGGGTGCGCACCAGGTCGCCCAGATATTGAGCAAAATCGCCTTACCCTTAAAGTCAGCCAGTGTCAGCGGCCTGCCGTCTTCGTCTTCAAAAGCCAGCTCGGGCAGAGTGCGAGGGGACTCCCAGATCAGGAAACCCTGGGGCCCCACCGACTTCGGAACCTTTCCTGCAGCCATAACTGGAGAGGTCATGGAAATAACAAGCGCGAAAAGGACTACGGCGATTCCCCGGGCGGCGGATATGCGCTGTTGACTCATTGGACATTTCTCCTGATTAAAGTGGTCGGCTTTCTGCCCGCATGGCGCCCCACGCGTTACTCGCTCTGTAGCAACGCTTCAATGCGCCCATGCAGCCGGCCCCAGAACCCATCATCAGCTGCCGCGTTGGGGCCTTTGGCAATGGCTTTCAGGTAGGTCACCAGATGTTCAGGCTTGAATTTCAATCCATGGAACCGGGCCCGCATCTGCCCTTCCGGGTCAATCACGTGGGTTACCACACCATGGACCTGTACACCCTCACCTGTATCCCTGAACTGAACGCCGTACGCTTTGGCAAGTTCGGGCGTCAGTTCAGGTGGTTCCGTCCTGGCTCGGTAGAGGAAGTGCCAGTTGCGGGGATTCAGATCGAAATTCTCGCCGTAGGCACGCATGTTTCTCCGGGTGCCTGCAACATCTTCCCGGTCCGTGGCAATGGTGATGAACACCACCTCTTCACTCAGTCCTTCTTCTTCAACCCCGGTTTGCAACTGCCGGATCAGGTTCATATGCAAAGGGCAGGCCTCGGTACAGCGCGTGTAGAGAAAGTTAAGCACAACGGTTTTGCCGTTTAAGTCGGCAAGGGAAAGGGCATTGCCATCAACGCCTGTAAGATCAAATGGAGGGGCCGGCTGATCCACGAACTGGGCATATCGCTCTTTCTCGTTCAATGAGGCCTCCACATCCTCCATGGAGTGGGCCATGGCATTGGTGCTGACCTGGGCAACCATGGCAATCAGCAATACTCTGAATACACTGTTCACAGTCATTCTCCATTTGAGTTGTTTTCCGAAGGGCGTCCCGGTTTATTGTGGCTTGGTATCGTCCAGATTCAGCGCAACGGGCAGGTCAGCTGGTGCCAGGCAAACGCCCTCGTCACTGCAGGCCTGTACCCGTACCGTCATGTCTAGCTTGCCTGCCTCTTTCAGCGCGGCGGTCTGTTTTTCATCTGGCAGCAGCCGGATACTCGCACCGTCGTCATACACCTCCAGGGCGGTGTCACCCAGTGTGATGTCACTGACCCTGCCGCGGGGGTACTGGGTCGGGATGTCAAGCGACTGGCCGTTGACCGAAGAACTGGCGACGGTGGGAATCAGGAACTCCATGGAGGCCGGGTTGGCGTTCACGTGCCAGCCCGATTCAATGTCCAGTGTCAGAATAATTTCACCGGTCTCCCCTATCAGGGCTTTGCCGCCTTCCGCAAGATTGAGGCGGACCTTATCGGAAGAATCTGCCAACCCCGTGCGGGCAACTGGCGCCTGGGGGTCGGAATTGGCTCGTTCGGACTGGGCCGAGCCAGGAGCGTTTCCGGAATTGGTACCGATCAACGTGAACGCCGCGATCGCGATCAGAAAAACCGCTACGCCGGTCATCAATACTTTGGTTCGGGTTGTCATGGTTCATCTCCAGTAGCTAGCGTTGTGAATTCTCGGTGCGGTTGATCGCCTCGACCAGGCTGTCGGTATCAAAGAGCCCAGTGAAACGGGCGACAACGGTGCCGTCAGCGTCAAAAATCGCCGCAAAAGGCAAAGCTTGCCCACCCGTCGCGGTTAACAATGCGTCTTTTTCGGGATCGCTTGCTGTCACGTCCACCTGAATCGGCACCATGCCGGCCCGCTCCACGGCTTCGGCCACAGCGGGCTCTTTATACACGGTGCGCTCCAGGACCTTGCAGTTGATGCACCAGTCGGCAGTGAACTCCAGCAAATACGGTGTGCCACGGGTTTTTGTTTCCGCCAGGAGTTCTGCTGAGTAGGGTTGCCAGACAAGTTCGTCTTCGCTGCTGCCAAGCGGGGATGCGAATACCACCGTCACCGCAAGGGCAAGGCCTGCCGCCGTTGCAGTGATCACGCGCACGGCACCGTTACCCTGGACGAAGCGGCGGAGACCCCAGACCAGCACCAGCGCCAGCCAGGCCCACCACAGCCAGGGATATACCGCTTTGGGCACCAGGCTCGCACTGAAAAACACGGCGGCGGCCAGCAATATCAGCGCGAGCACTTCACGAATGGCTACGCTCCAGGGGCCCGCCTTGGGCAAACGGCTCAGCCACTCGGGCCTGAGCATCAGTACCGCGTAGGGTAGTGACAGCCCCAGCCCGATACTGCCGAATATCCCCATGATGACCGGCGCCGGCTGGGTAACGGCAAAGGCCAGTACGCCCCCCAGGAAAGGGCCTGCGCAGGGCGCGGCCAGGATCGCACTCAACAGCCCGGATACATAGGCTTCAAAGTAACGCCGGCCATGCGCCGAGGCGGCGAATGTCGGGACGGGGATGGGCAGATCGAGCCAGGTAATCACCGCAAACCCGACCATTAACGCAACCAGGACGGCCACGAATAGCGTTGACTGGAACAACGTGCCCCAGTTCCACTGCAGCAGTGCGGTCAGGCCGCCCAGCGTCAGGAAAAAGGTGAGTGTTCCGGCCGTGAATGCCAGCGCGGCCAGCACCCGATGGGACCTCTGGCCGCCCGCCTCCCGAAGGATGGTCCGGACCTTGATGGGGATGGCGGGCAGCACGCAGGGCGTCAGGTTCAGCAGTAGACCTGCCATAACCGCCATCATGATCTGGCCGGCAATGAGCAAAGAAGGCAACTGATCCATCACTCAGCTATCCCCAGCGCCCTTCCCAGCGCTTCCTGCCCAGGCACGCCGGTCTGGCCTTGCCATTGACCACTCGTGTCTTTGAACAGCAGCCCTGGCGTTCCACTGAAACCCAGTTCGGCCATCCACTTGCTGTGCTGCTCAAGCGCCGCCTTGAGGTTCGCCGGTACGGGCGTGAGCTCGGAAATGCCCTCCCCGCTACCATTGTTACCAAAGTTCTCCTCGAACGCCTGGAGCGCTCCGGCCCGATCCTCTGCATTCATGATTGCGGCGGAGAAGCCCAGGCTGGAGGGCTTGAGAAAACCAACCATGACCCAGTGCAACCTGACTTTCCCCTGCGCTACCCAATCTCGGGTTTGCTGCCAGAATTTGTGACAAAAGATGCAATTGGGATCCGCGAACACATAGATTTCCGGGGCATTCTTTCCGCCCTCGCTGACTAAGTGAGTATCCCGGGAAAGCTTCTCGGCAACGGAGGCATACATTGGCTCTGATATATAGCGTGTCGTGTACTGACGAGTCAGATCGGTGCCGTCGCTCTCCAGAAGCGCACCGGAAAAAGTGTAGTCACCGACACCATAGATGATTCCGGCTTTTCCATCCCCGGTCTTTACAACATAACCGGTCACGCCCCCAACTGGTGTGGAGAAGCGTTCAATTACCGTAAAACCGACTTTTTTCTGAAGCGCCTCGATTCCCGGGTCCATCGTTGGTGACGCATACGCGAGAGCCGCAAACAAACTCAAAAAAAGTGCTATCGAAAGCTTACGGAATAGCACGGTCATACCCCGCGCCGGGTGTTCCATACAGAGTGACATCACAGGGACGCTCCCATCTTTATGTATTCATCATTCAACAAGAAGCCACCAGGTGTAGCTGACTACGTGGTGGCATACCGCTAGATCGAACGGCAGGCGCTCGAAGCGAGCCCCCCATGCGATCAAAGGTTCAGGAAATTGCTGAATATTTGGGAGGAAAGGGGTCTGGCCCTGAAAGTACACGGCCAGAATGTGAAGAATGGTCCCAGGGAAAAAGAGAGGACGATAATATCGGCAAATCCAGAATTGCAGATTTGCCGACATGGGAAGAGATACACGTGCTGCTACAGCTACCCTGAGCCAGGAGCCTCGAGCAGTCAGGCATTTCCTGAGCATCCGGCAAAAGGACACAAGCTTCACCCATGGGCTCCACTCCATGAGAAGTCGCAGCACCCACCTGTGAAACAAGGAAATAAGCTGCGAGCAGCATGGCTGTCAGTCCCAAAAGCCGCTTGGTCATTGCATCGAAATCCCCATTACAGAACAGTTACTGCCTTTCACGTGTGGAAAAGCAAGATCCACTGTAACCCACATTGATGGAGGCGCCAAGCACACAGAAACTACTCATCCTCGCGCCTCCATTCTCTTCCATTGACAAAATATGACTAAGCCTACACTCACAAGCTCCTCCGGATTTTACTGCTGGAACACGCTCTTTCGCCCCCGACGTCGGGCCAAAAGCAGCTTGGCAACAATCGGTAACAGGGTAATGCCACTGACCAGGATCAGAAGCCCGGTCACCACCCCGGACTCAGATGCCATGAGCAAGCCACCAAACGCTGTGATCAAATACGCTGTCGGAATAACACCGGCCAGAGTTGCGACCACGAATCGCCAGAACGCGATCGGTGTCAGGCCGGCTGCATAGCTGACGGCATCGAAGGAGATAAAGGGCACCAATCGCGACGCAAAAATGACAAGCATCAACCCGCCCTGGGAGCGGTCCTTGCCCAGCCAATTCAATACCGGACGTACCCGCCTCCAGCGATGGATAACGTCGTACCCCAAGGATCGAGCAATGGCGAAAGCGATCAGTGCGCCGGCCTCAGCACCGATAACCACGATCACTGTTCCCCATAGCGATCCATACACCGCACCGGCAACCATGGCGATCGGGGCGCTGGGGATCGGGCTCAGGACAATGGCCGTGATCATCAGGCCAATGATACCCACCGGCCCCCAATACCCCAGTTGGTCAATCCATTCCGACAAGGCCGCCTTGTTGGTCACGGCGGTCAATGCTCCGGTCTCCAGCATGACCCAATAGATCGCAGCCAGTGCAGCCAGCAAGAGCAGAACCCCGGCTACTTTTGCTTTTGCGTTCGGTCTAACTCCCATGCCTGCCATGGGTACCCGATGAAATTCATGCTTCAGGGTGGTAGTCATAATCTCCTCTGGCGTTCTTACTCGCGCGTCCAGAATCGTCCCTGTTTGTCGAAAACAGGTACTTGCCGAGGGCTGCGACGCCAAGTACCAGGGCGACGATGAGCAAAAGGGATATCAACCCCATTCCCGCCATTCCAAACATGCATGCCTCATTTGTCATCATGTCAATCTCCTGATTCTGTGTGCCAGGCCTCTTAGGAGACGCTGGCCTGTGCGGCTCCGCTTTCGCTGATATTGCTCGCCGCGGAGCCTCCGCTATTGGATTTGAACCGGCCCAGCCGGAGGGAATTGGTCACCACAAATACACTGGAAAGGCTCATAGCACCCGCAGCCAGCATGGGGTTGAGCAGGTAACCGGTAAACGGGAACAGAACACCTGCGGCTACGGGGATCAGTGCCAGATTGTATCCGTAGGCCCAGACAAAATTGCCGAGGATCGTTTTGCGGGTGCGCCGGGAGAGCGCTGCAGCATCCACGATGCCCCGGAGGTCGCCGCGCATCAGAACCACGTCGCCGGCCTCGATGGCAATGTCGGTACCGGTGCCGATGGCGATACCCACATCGGCTTGCGCCAGGGCCGGTGCGTCATTGATACCGTCACCCACAAAAGCAACCCGGGCACCTTCCTCTTGCAGGCGCTTCACTTCGGCCGCTTTCTGGTCCGGCAATACCTCCGCAAGTACCCGTTCGATGCCGGCTTGCCGCGCAATCGCCTCGGCGGTGGCGCGATTGTCACCGGTGAGCATGGCCACGCTGAGCCCTGATGACTTGAGCGCAGCAATCGCTTCCACCGAGCCGTTCTTGAGCGGATCGGCCACGGCAATCAGCGCGGCGAGGCGTCCGTCGACGGCAACATACAGCGGGGATTTGGCTTTTTCAGCAAGTGACACCGCATCGTCGGCGACGCTGGCCAGGTCGATACCGAGGCGGCGCATATAACGGTCCGCGCCCACATTGATCCGGCGTCCGGCCACCTGTGCCTGGATGCCGTAGCCCGGCTCCGCCTGGAATTCACTGATCGCGGGTAACGTGAGGCCCCGATCCCTTGCGCCCTTGACGATGGCTTCCCCGATGGGATGTTCACTTTCGGTCTCTACAGCCGCAACCCAGGCCAGGACCTCATCCTCGCGGCCTTCCACCAGTATGAAATCTGTCAGCTCAGGCTGGCCCCGAGTCAGGGTGCCGGTTTTATCGAGGACGATGGTGTCCATCCGAGACAGTGTCTCCAGGGCCGCGCCTTTGCGGAACAGCACGCCCATTTCGGCGCCCTTACCGGTTCCGACCATAATAGCTGTTGGCGTGGCCAGGCCCATCGCGCAGGGACAAGCAATCAGCAGCACACTGACCGTTGTCACGAAGGCAAAAGACAGTGCCGGGGCAGGCCCGAAGCTGAACCAGGTGATGAACGTCAGAATCGCGAGCACAATCACAATGGGAACGAAAATTCCCGCTATCTTGTCGGCCAGCGCCTGAATCGGGGGTTTATCAGCCTGAGCCGATTCCACCATTCTGATGATCTGTGCCAGAACGGTGTCCGCACCCACCCGGGTCGCCCGGAACGTCAGGGAACCGTTCTTGTTAATGGTTCCACCCACCAGCTCGGCGTCTTTCTGCTTGGCCACGGGAACGGGCTCGCCGCTGATCATGGACTCGTCCACGTAGGATTGGCCTTCTTCCACCACGCCATCAACAGGAACCCGTTCTCCCGGGCGCACCTGGATACGGTCACCAGGTACTACGGCTTCGATGGGCACTTCGACGACGTCCCCGTCCCGAATGACACGGGCGGTCTTCGCCTGCAGTTGCAGAAGTTTTTTGATTGCCTCCGACGTCCGGCCTTTGGCGACGTGCTCGAAGTAGCGTCCCAGCAGAATGAGCGTCACGATCACCGCCGCCGCCTCAAAATAGCTCTGAGCCGTGCCTGCAGGAAAGAAACCCGGAACGAATAATGCCGCCACCGAGTAGAAATACGCGGCACTGGTTCCGATCATGACCAGGCTGTTCATGCCGGGGCTGGCATGACGCAGTTCAACGTAACCGGAGCGGAAAAATCTAGCCCCAGCGTAAAACATTACGGGCGTGGTCAGCAGCCATTCCACGGCCATCCAACCGCGATGGGGCAGGAGGCTTGCATATAGAGCCTCCAGAGCAGGAATTATCTTGCCCATGGCAATCAGAACTACCGGGATAGTCAGAGCTGCAGCGAAGAGCACTTTCCGGCGGAGGTCGATGCCCTCCCTGTCCTGCTCTTCCGTTTCGCTACTGGCGTCCGGCTCCTGAGGCTCATATCCCGCATCGCGGATCGCCTGATGAATTTGCGGCACTGACAGGGTGTCAGACAGGAACTCCACAAACGCTTTCCGGGTAGTCAGATTGACACTGGCCTTAACCATGCCGGGTTGCTTGTTCAATGACTGCTCAATCCGGGATACGCAGGAGCCGCAGCTCATGCCGACGACCGGAATCTCAGCCGACTGTAGCCGTGGCTGGTAACCCGCCTCCTTAATCGAGTCGATTAGCATGGCCGGCGTGGTAGGCTGGTCAAATTCCACGGTGGCTTTTCCGGTCGCCAGATTCACCTGGGCTTCCGCAACGCCGGGCTCACCCATGAGCGCCTTTTCAATCCGCCCGACGCACGAAGCGCAAGACATTCCATCAACACGAATCTCTATTCGTTGCATACCCGTTTGGCTCCTCGGCACAGCTAACTCCGTGCCTTTAATCAGTTCATTCGCAGGCAACTGGCAGCGTCACCCTCGCTGGGCTATGGCTTCGACAATCGGGCAGCCGTCCATGGGTCCTTCACCGGAGCATTCCTCCAGGGTTTCCGACAGGACGGCCTCAATGCGGGACAGGCTCTGAATCTGATGCCGGATTTTTTCCAGTTGCTTCTTTGCAATTCGCTTGGCCTCGGCGCGGTCGCCATTGGCGTCCTGAAGCATCAGGAGTTCGCGAATCTCATCAAGGGTGAAACCCCATTGCTTGGCGTGGATGATGAATTGCAGCCTGGCGATCGCATCCTCGGGGTAACGACGATAATTCGATTGGGTTCGGGCAGGCTCTGGCATGAGATTTTCCCGCTCGTAAAAGCGAATGGCATGGCTGGCCACGCCGCTTTTTTCAGAGAGTTCGCCGATATTGAACGTTTTCATTCCTGCACCTCAAAACGAGTGGTCAATGACTTATCCTAACCATAACCTTAAAGTAAACTTTAAGGTCAAGGTATTTTTCATGCATTGTCAGATCGGGGGCGATGCACCAAACTGGGCCAAGGCCCCGCTTTAAATCAAGTGGGGCAAAAAGACGGAGACACTGTAATGAAGGTTTTTGAAAGGCTGGTTACGCTGATGATAGGACTTTTCCTGCCCCTTTTCGCATTCGCTGATGGGCCCGGGCGCATGGGAGAAGGCATGATGGGTGGCAACATGATGCAGGGCATGGGCGGTATGGGGCTATTCATGATGATGATAATGATTCTTCTGGTTGTGCTATTGATACTGGCGATTCTGGCACTGATCAAATACCTGAGGAACAAGTGATGAGCAGGGAAAAAAGTGTCCATAGGCGCACGGTCCTTCGGGCTGCGGCGGGCACCGGCGTCCTTCTCACGTTGTCGCCGGGACTTCTGCTTACCGGGTGTGATGGAGGGGTAAAAGCGGTTGAATCGGAAACGCTCGGCCTTGATTCCGATGAATACGATGTTGAACTGAATCTTCACGCCATGCCCGATTCGGTGCCCATTCTTCCGGGCGCCCCCAGTGAAGTGTGGCGCTATAGGGCGGAATTGCTGAAAGGCCCGCAAAACACAGTCACCGAAAACCCGGACAGTTACCTCGGCCCAACGATCCGGCTGCGCCACGGCCAGACCGTCAAAATCCATATTCACAATGAGCTGCCAGAGGACACCACCGTCCACTGGCACGGGCTTCATGTGCCTTCCGACGTAGACGGACAACCAAGACTTCCGATCCGCCCAGGCGAGACAATGACTGTAGGCTTTGAGGTACTGGACCGGGCCGGACTGTTCTGGTACCACTCCCATGCCCATGGCAAGCAGGGCGGTCGCGTGGGATTTCAGAGTTACGCGGGCCTGGCCGGGCTCCTGATCGTTGAAGATGAAGAGGAAGCGGGCCTCAAATTGCCGTCGGGCGATAACGAGCTGTTACTGGTGCTTCAGGACCGCACCTTTGCTGGTAACAATGAACTGGTTTACATGGGCGGTGGCATGGGGTCCATGATGGATCGTATGCACGGTTTTATCGGGGATAGAGTGCTGGCTAACGGGGCACCTCCAACCACCCGTAAGGTTGCCACCCGCCCATACAGAATTCGGGTTCTCAATGGGTCCAACGCCCGCATCTACAAACTGGCCTGGAGCGACGGGCGACCTGTCACCGTTATCGGTGCAGACGGCGGCCTTCTTCAGGAACCGGAAGACAGGCCTTACGCCGTGCTGGCTCCGGCTCAGCGGCTTGATATCTGGGTCGACCTTTCCGAGTTCCAGCCGGGTGATGCGCTGGAGCTTATCAGTGACCGTTTCCGGGCAGGCATGATGGGCGGAATGGGAATGATGGGCAGCAACGCCCTGCCCCTCGGCAGCCGATTCCCCCTGGCCAGGCTGGAGGTGGCCGAGTCAGTAGAGGCCAGCGAACCTTTACCGGCACAGCTAGGTGTGCAGCGGCAAAAAATACCGGTAAACCGCAATACGCGAATCCGGTCGTTCGAGTTAAGCCCGGTGATGATGCGGGGATTTGCCATAAATGGCCGGCGGTTTGACGGAACGAATGTCGCGGATGACGAAAAAGTCCGCCTTGGTGACACGGAAATCTGGGAATTCCACAACAGCACACCGATGCCTCACCCGATGCATATTCATGGCTTGCAGTTCAACGTTGTAGGGCGACGAGGCGGCAACTCGGACAGTCTACAGCAGGGCCTGGTAGACAGTGGCTGGCACGACACGGTTCTGGTCATGCCCCGTGAAACGGTTCAGGTGGCGATGAAATTCGAGCGCTTTGACGGCCTTTACATCTACCACTGTCATAACATGGAACATGAAGATGCAGGAATGATGCGCTATTTTCAGGTGCAAGGCTAAACGCCACGACATCCCTCTTAGCGCACACTCATTGTCAGAATGCTTTCGTCGAGCGTGAAGCATCCGAGACCCTGGACTGAGAAGCCACCGACTGGACATCACCAGCCTCGCCCGCCTGTTCAACTGCGGTCACCGAGCCTTTCTTGTCCTTGGATTTGTTCATGCACAACCCCAGGCCACACATGATCAGACATGGCAGGAGGAAGATCAATATAGGCGCGACCCCGAGCAGCACAAGCGTATCCCAGCCAAAAACCAGTCCGGCGGTGACACCAATGGCACCTAACACCCACCAGCGCCGTGGCCCTGTCAGCAATCCCATAAGCCCTCGTGAGCCGGTATCCTGGTTCGTCTTGCCCTTTTCGTCACAGTTCGATTTGTTACAGCAACTCATTGTAATTCCTCCCATTTTCCAGAACCGATCTCTGTCACTTAGGTTCACCGCTGTAGCGGCGAACAGCCTTGCAACCAGCGATTTCAAAAATAACGTTGAAGTAAAGTTTAAGGTCAAGCGTTTTGTAAAAAAACGGATAGGCCTTACTACGCGACTTTGAATTTCCAGAAAGTAATGGCATTGGCATAAAAAACTGCTAGGATCTGGTGAACGATGTGGCGAAGATTGTGTCACAGCGTTCAAGATCGATAACTTGGTGCCCGACATTAAATGACCATAACGACACGCCAGATTTTCTCGTTGTTGCTATCACTCATAATGGTGATAAGCACTCCGGCGTTGGCTGTTTCTGAAATGGCCGACGGTCAGATGGATGCGTCCATGATGAACTGCGGTTCCATGATGGCCGATGTGACCGGAACCAACGGATCTGCTTCTGATGACGTGGCCAGTTGTTTCACAGGTTCAGATATGGCCTGTGCGGCCGCCAGCGGGCTGAACAGCTGTGGCGTCAGTATCGGTCTTTTGCCAACAGGCCTTAGCGGCCTGATCGATACCGGCTCCCAGCCGGTATTCAGTGCCCGTGAGGGCAGCTACCAATCCCCTTACCTGGCCTTTATCACCCCCCCTCCAGAACCCCGCTCCTGAGTCTTAACCCGAATTTTTGCCCATTGCGGCAATGTCATTAATGTTAATTCTTACAAGTAAGCCTCGTGTTCACCGCTATTCGTCACGAGTCTTTAACTGGAGCAAATCAAATGCGCAATTCAAATATCAAGCTTTCGATTACAGCCGCCATTTTCGCCGGCAGTGTCGCGTTCTTCTCTGTTTTCGCCCACGCCGAAGGTAAAGTTGACAGCATAATGAACTCTGATTCCGGCGACAGCGGAATGATGTCCTCGAAAGATATGAAGGGAATGGATGGCATGAAGGGAATGAAGGGCATGGAAGGCATGGAAGGCATGATGTCCAACATGTCTGAAGAAGAACGCAAAGCCATGAAAAACATGAAAAAGGCCTGTATGAAGATGATGCAGAGCCATGGCAGCGATCACATGGACCGTGGCGAGAAGGATAAGGACGCTTAAGCCAACCAACACCCATTGCCCGGGGCAGCCAAGGCGACCCCGGGCCTTGCGCTGCCTGCTACCGAATCAAACCGAGGATTACCATGAAGATGAAAAAATCCGCCCTGTATACGGGTGTCGCCGCCATCGTTCTCGTTGCCGGCGCAACCACGCTGGCAATGCTGGCCGATGAGTCTGCCGAGCCGTCAGCCGCAGTCGCGTCCACTGCAGAGGCTGGCACAGACATCACCGTCTACAAGAGCCCCAATTGCAGTTGCTGTCAGTCCTGGGCTGAGCATCTTGCGGCCAATGGCTTTGACACCAACATTGTTGAAACCGACAACCTTAGTGAGGTCAAACAAAAGTATGGGGTGCCCCGTGAAATGGCGTCCTGCCACACCGCGTTGATCGGTGATGTGGTGATCGAGGGGCATGTACCGGCGGATGATATTGTCGCCTACCTTGAAAAACCACAGTTCAATACCGTAGGACTTTCTGTGCCCGGGATGGTCCAGGGCAGTCCCGGTATGGAAACTGGCCGCAAGCAGGACTACAAGGTCATAGCCTTCAGTGCCAACGGACAGCAGAGTGTGTTCCGCGAATATACGGATTACTGAGGTTAGCGCCATGAATGCGTTCATTTATCGCCTGAAGTCCGCGCTCTCGTGTTTTGTCCTGGTCGCTCTGGCTGCTGTCATACCGGCACTGGCTCAAGCCCAGCCTGAGCTTGGTGGCCAGCCAGTGAAGGCATTGACGAGCAACTCATCAGGCGCCCTTCTCGTACTGCGGGATAGCGGCCTGTTCGCCATTGATGGCCACGCTGCCACCGAGATTCCCCTGCCGCCATCTGATTCGGGTGCTCAGCCCACGTCTCTGGCAAAGGGAGCGGACGGCACCACCTACCTCGCCGGTCCGGGCCTGGGCGTATGGCGTTACAACAGCGCCAATGAAAGCTGGCAATCCCTCAACAACACATTGCCAGATCTCGAAGTTACTGCCATTGCGGCTCACGCCACCCAGCCGGAAACCGTTTACGCCTACCTTGGCGAGAAGGGTATGTTCCGGTCCAGGGACGGCGGCGCCGAATGGGCCAAAGTCGATGCGGGTCCGCAAGAGCCGGTGCAGGCATTCCTGCACTCGGACATGCCCGGCAGCATGGAGAGTGGCTGGCTTTTCGCCGGCACGACGCGCGGCGTTGCCCGCTCCATGGACTGTTTCTGCTTCTGGGGCGATGCGGGAGATCTGCGAGGTACCGTGTCTGCCATCAGCTATGATCCCGCCGCTCCGGAAAACGTCTATGCAGTCGTCGAGGGACAACTCCATCACAGTACTGATGGCGGCGAAACCTGGGCAAGCGTCAAGACACCCGGAACCGTGACGGCGCTGACTTTCTCACCAGCTCATGGTTTCTTAACAGCCGTTGGGGGCGGCAACCTGTTTGCCTATGACGACGGCGGCGAATGGACGCCGGTGTATGAATAAGTGGATCGGCTTGCTGATTCTGCTCGTTGTGCCGACCGTTGCGATTGCTTCCGGCCAACCGGCGAGTACCGACCCTGCGCCCGCGAATGTGGCGCAGGGTCAACAAATTTATCAACAATACTGCGCCGCCTGCCATGGGCAGCAGGCTGAGGGCGCTGCCAACTGGAAAAAGCCGGATGAGAAGGGCGAAATGCCGGCACCGCCTCACGATGAAACCGGCCATACCTGGCGCCACAGCGACGCCATGCTGTTCAAGATGATCGCGAAGGGCTGGCGGCACCCCTTCAACAAAACCGATCGGCTGACCATGCCAGCGTTCGAAGACGCTCTCACTGAACAGGAAATTCAGTCAGTCATTGAGTACCTGAAAACGCTCTGGACCGATGAACAAAGAACGTACCAGGCGACAGAGAGCCAATAGCAGGAAAACTGGCCTCCATGCGTTAACAAGAGGCTCCTTCGTTCTGCACCATTTTGAACTTGCTTCAGGATAGACAGAGTGTTTTCCAGGCGTCATACGTGCTCAGGAAAACCTGCCCCGTGAGTTCCTCACAGAAATGAGTCCGCCGCAGACCGTCCATCACAGGGCCTTTCACCTCACACATGTGCAGGCGTATATCCATAGCCTTGAGCCGGCCATTTATTGCCTCCAGGCTCTCAAGTGCTGAAGCGTCAATGGCATTTACCGCCTGACAAGCCAGAACCAGATTCTTCATCTTCGGTTGTTGAGACGTCAGCGCCATGACGGTCTCTTCCAGATAGCGTGCGTTGGCGAAATAAAGACTTTCATCAACTCGCAGGACGACGGATTTCTCATCCGTTTCAACCGTGTGGCGCTCTACGTTTCTGAAATGCTCGGTACCCGGCACCCGGCCAACAATTGCACTGTGTGGACGACTGGTGCGATACAGATAAATCCCTATCGATAGACCCACACCGACCAGGATTCCGGCTTCGACGCCCTGAATCAGCGTAAGCACAATGGTTGCCAGCATCGCGGCGAAGTCCGCTTTTGAGTAATGAAAGGTGCGGCCAATGGCTTTTACGTCAATCAGAGTGCTCACTGCGATCATGATTGTGGCGGCCAGTGTCGCCTTTGGAAGAAAGGCGAGTATGCCGGTGAGTGAGAGCGTGGCAAGTGCAATCCCGACTGCGGTAAACATACCCGCAAGTGGCGTCCGGGCTCCGGCTTCAAAATTCACAACAGAGCGCGAAAAACCACCTGAGACCGGAGAGCCCCCGCTTACGCCTGAACCTATGTTCGCCAACCCCATCGCTATTAATTCAGAATTGGGGTCAATCCTCTGGCGCCTTTTAGCTGCAAGGGTCTGGGCAACGGACACTGATTCTACAAATCCAACCAAGCTGATCAGAACGGCTGCGGGGACCAGAGCTGCCCATATGCCGGGGTCCATGGAAGGTAAACGGATCTCCGGAAGCCCGCCTGGAACTTGCCCCACCAGATTGACTCCGGCACTCCCCAAGTTAAAGTGCCAGGCCGCTGCTGTTGTCACAATAACCGCTGACACGGGGGCGGCTTTCGCAACGATATCTGCCCCCCGGGGCGCCAGACCGAGCCCGACCAGTGCATTTTTCAGATATTGGCGACACAGAAACAGGTACAGGAGAGTGCCGGCTCCAATAGCAAACGTGATCAGGTTGAAAGAGCCAAACTGGCTGATCAGGTTTGCGCCCATTTCGATCAAATTGTGACCACCACCCTGTATACCGAGAATATGGCCAAGCTGACTGCCCGCAATAAGAATTCCGGAAGCGGTGACAAACCCAGAGATCACGGGGTGGCTCAGAAAATTTGCGATAAAACCAAGCCGCAAGACGCCCATGGCGAACAGAATCAGCCCCGACAGCGTAGCCAGTACAAGAGCGGCACCAACGTATTCGGGCGATCCTGTAACAGCAACGCCTCCTAACGCAGAGGCTGTCATCAGTGACGCCACTGCGACAGGACCAACAGCCAGCGTCGCACTGGTGCCGAATAAAGCGTAGACCACCAGCGGGATCATACTTGCATACAACCCAACTTCAGGCGGAAGCCCTGCCAACAGGGCGTAGGCCAGGGCCTGAGGAACAAGCATGAGTGTGACGATAACCGCCGCAAGGCCATCGCTTAGCAATGTATCTCCACGATAACCTTTCAGCCAATCAACAATTGGCAAATACGCCGCGATTCGCTTCACCGTCAACCTTCCACGGTCGTCAGAGTCTTCGCTCTAGTGGTTTCTCCAAACATTTGCGCCCTTCCAGACCTTTGTTTAAAACCGGTTTAGCGGAATTTTCAGGTACACCTGTCCGTTATCCTCGGAGGGGGGAAGGTGCCCCGCCCTCATGTTGACCTGAACGGCCGGTAGTATCAGTCGGGGCATTCCGAGCTTGGCGTCACGCTCTGAGCGAAAAACAACAAACTCGTCTTCACTGATATCGTTGCCCACATGGATGTTGCTGGAACGTTGCTCGGCGACGGTCGTCTCATGAATAAACTCATCGCGCCCCGCCGCTTTGTAGTCATGGCATAGGAAAACGCGGGTTTCTCCGGGAAGCGCCAGGACTTTCTGAATGGAGTGGTAAAGGGTATGGGCGTCGCCCCCTGGAAAATCGCAACGGGCGGTCCCGGCATCCGGCGCAAAGAGTGTGTCGCCGACGAAGGCTGCATCTCCGATGACGTACGTCAGGCAAGCCGGAGTATGTCCCGGCGTGTGAAGAACGCTCGCCTCAAGATTTCCGATCATGAACGTGTCGCCCTCCTTGAACAGACGGTCGAACTGGCTGCCATCCCGAGCGAAATCTGTTCCGGCATTGAAAGCTTTGCCAAACACCTCCTGAACGACAGCGATCTTTTCACCAATGCCTGTTTTTCCGCCGAGACGCTCATGGAGGTAGGGTGCAGCAGAGAGGTGGTCAGCGTGCACGTGGGTTTCCAAAACCCATTCCACACTCAGGTCATTGCTTTGAACGTACTCAATAATCTTGTCAGCGGAACGGACATCGGTCCGGCCCGCGGCATAGTCGAAATCCAGCACAGAATCGATGATCGCGCAGACCGAGCTATCAGGATCCTGAACGATGTAGCTGAATGTGTTTGTAGGCTCGTCAAAGAAATGCGTGACCAGCGGATGTTGCATGGCGTCACCCTCGTCGCAAAGAGAATTGATCAGATTTCAACGTATCAGGTTTTATGTTATAACGATAGCGTTAACAGCTATATTAAATAACTGAGATTATAGGTTGCAACAATCTCGTGGTATGTCTCCGTTAGGTGGAGACGACACACTGTCCACCGGGCAAATCGTGGCATTTGAAGAGGTATAGAAATGGACTGGAGCTCTTTTACTCAAGGTGCCTTCGGAGGTCTTTTAATAGGCTTGTCCGCAGTGATGCTTATGGTCACGTTGGGACGTATTGCAGGCATCAGTGGGATGGTATCAGGTCTGATCTTTGATCGGTTTACTGCGGAGTCTGCCTGGCGACTGGCGTTTGTGCTGGGCCTTGTCAGCGGGCCTCTGTTGTTGGTTGTCCTGAATGGCTCGCTTGGAAACGTGGCGGGCAATCCTGAGGCCGTGGTCGGCAACCCCATCGGTGGCGTGCCGCTGATGGTCTTGGCTGGCTTACTGGTGGGCGTGGGGTCTGGTATCGGCAACGGTTGCACCAGCGGACATGGTGTTTGTGGTATCGCCAGGCTATCCCCGAGATCCATACTGGCAACGTTGGTTTTCCTTTTAACGGGTGTTGTAACCGTTTACGTCGTCAGACTCATGACAGGACACTCTTTATGAAACTGATTTTTGGTTACCTGGCTGGTTTGTTGTTTGGCCTGGGTCTGGCTATTGGCGGTATGACTGACCCCCATCGTGTTCAGGGCTTTCTCGACGTCTTCGGTAACTGGGACCCAACGCTCATATTTGTGATGGGCGGAGCCGTGGTAACAACGTTTGTCGGCTACCAATTGGTGTTCCGTCGCCAGGGCCCTCTGTTCGCGGAAACGTTTATCGTGCCCACACGTCGTGATATTGATACCCGTTTATTGATTGGTGCGGCTGTGTTTGGGATAGGCTGGGGTCTATCAGGTTATTGTCCGGGCCCGGCCTTTGCGTCAATAAGTGGTATAACCTGGCCTCTCGTGGCGTTGTTGCTGTCGATGGTCGCTGGTTGGTGGCTGGCTCGCCGGGTCTGAGGTAGCGCAGCATAGTTTGTCTGCTGGGGTAAGATGGCGATTTCTTGACCACGTCAGCGTTCGGCGGCTTTCTCGCATGGATGCCGAACACAACACTAGGCACATCATACGATGTCGCGAACAATCATAAACTGGGCACCCAGTCCGATGATGAATGTGGCTGCAACCGTCGCAAACACCACGAATCCCAGCCATGCATCAAGCTCAACGGATGCAGAATCCCCTCCCCTGTACATCGGCACAACAATGCGCAGATACACTGCCAGCGACAGTGCACTATTGATGATCGCCACCACCGCCAGCCATGTGAACTGGACGTCAATGGCTGCCGCAAACAGAAGGAACTTGCCGACGAAACCTGCCAGTGGCGGAATGCCCACCAATGACAGCAGGAAGACTACCATTGCGATGGCAATCAAAGGCCGCGACCGGCCCAGCCCGCTAAAATCGTTCAGAGTGCGCCCGGCTATGGCGGCAACCGCGAAAGCGCCCAGGTTCATAGCCGCATAGGCGGCGGCGAACAGAATGATCGATGGTAAGGCCAGCTCACTGGAGCCCACCGCGAGGATGCCCAGCAGGAAATAGCCGGACTGGGCAATCGACGAATAGGCCAGCAGCCGGATGACGTTATCCTGCACCAGTGCCGCAAGATAGCCATAGGTCATGCTCAGCACGGCCAGCCCCGCCATGACCGCAGCCCAGCCGGTTTCCGGTGGCAGGTGACGAACCACCTGAGTGAGCGCAAACAGGGCGCCAATCTTGGGCACGACGGATAGGTAGGCGGCAATCGACAGTGGCGCGCCCTCGTAGGCGTCGGGTGCCCAGAAGTGGAACGGAACCAGTGATGCCTTGTAGCCCAGGCCCACTACCACAGCCACGAACCCGAGAATAACGGCCAGCGGCATGGTATCCATGGACGGCAGATCGGCGATCAGCGTAGAGCCGGAGGCACCGAACCAGTAGCTCAAACCGAAAATCATGATGGCAGTGGTGACGGAAGCGAACACAAAGAATTTCATCGCCGCTTCGGTCGCCGGGTCCGTATCCGGGTAGGCAACCAGGGCGAAGGTGGCCAGGCCAGTCAGCAACGCACCCAGCACCAGAAACATGGTGTCCCCTGCCCCCGCCAGTACCAGGGCACCCAGCGTTGAAAAAATCAGCAGACTGTAAACCGTACCCTCGCGGGCGCTGCCCCGGACATCCACCCGCGCCAACAGCATCGAGAGCACCGTAGCTGGTAGCAGGATAAGCTTGGCCCAGATGCTTAACGTATCGATGCGGAAACTGCCGCCAAATACCGTTGTGTCTGTGCCGAGCAGGCGCAGGGTCAGCCCGGTGCCAACGACCAGGCCGATGACGGCAATGATCAGCGAAATCCGGGGCTGTCGCAGCATTTCCGCAATCAGGGCACCAACAGCCGTCAGCAGAACGGCAATTTCTGGAATGATTAATGCGAGATCTCGACCCATTACAGCACCAGTGCCGAAGTAGTCCGGTGAATGACGTCCAACACCCAGGACGGCGCCACGCCGGTAGCGACGGTCAGCGCCAGCAAGGGCGCAACCGCGAGAATTTCCCTTGGGCTCAAGTCCGGCATTCTATTCCAGCGATCCCGGGGTTCACCCAGAAAGATTTCGCGCAGGGCCTTGAGAAAGGTCCCGGCGATAATGGCAATCCCCAGAATCACCACAACCGCGACAGGAGTGGTGCCCAGAGTCGCGAGGAATATCTGGAACTCCGCCGGGAAGTGCGCGAGGCCTGGAAGCCCCAGAGACGCAAAAGCCGCCAGCACAAAGAACCAGCCAAGCAGTGGAACCGTTTTGAGCAGGCCGCCAAACTCGTTCATTTCCCGGGTATGGGCGCGCTCCTGAATCATGCCTACCAGCAGGAACAGGGCCCCCGTGACCAGGCCGTGGCTGAACATCTGCAGCACGGCTCCATCCAGCGCGACGGCACGCACCGACGGGTCCAGAGTCAGTGCGGCAACGGCGACGCCGACAATGACGTAGCCCATGTGGTTGATTGAGGTATAGGCCACCAGGCGCTTGAGATCAGTTTGTGCCAGGGCGGCAAAGGCACCGTAGATTGCGCTGACGACACCGAAAAACAAAACAACGATGCCGGCATCGCGGAGGGCGTCAGGGGTCATTTGCAGGGCGAACCGCACCAGCCCGTATGTGCCGAACTTCAGCATGATACCCGCCAGGATGACGCTACCAACGGTCGGTGCCTGAACGTGGGCCGCAGGCAACCAGGTATGCAACGGTATCGCAGGAATCTTGACCGCGAAGGTAATCAGCATGGCGATCAACGCCCACATGGCCGCCGCCCCCTCCAGAGGAGGATTGGCAATCCACGCCCGCATATCGAAGGTGGGGTCGGGACTGCCGAGGTAAAGCCCCAGAATTGCGAGCAACAGTGGCAGGCTGCCCAGCAGGGTGTAGATAAAGAACATCAGGGCGGCCCGCTGCCGGTCTTCATGTCCCCATCCGGCAATCATGAAATACATCGACACCAGGGAAACTTCGAAGAAGACGTAGAACAGAATGCCGTCCAGGGCGGTAAAGGTACCGATTGCCGCGGTTTCCAGAAGCAGGATCAGAGCTACGTAGGCACGCGGACGGTCGCGAAGCGACGACGCATAGATCAGAGAAACCAGGAAAAGCACGGCACTCAGCAGCACCAGCGGCAGGCTGATGCCATCAACCCCGACCCGGTAGGCGGCGCCAATGGCCGGCATCCATACCAGCTCTTCGACCTGGGAAAAGCCGTCACCACTCACGCCCTGAAGCCACATGGCCAGAGCGCCGACCAGGGTCAGGGCGGCACTGACGATCGCTATGCTGTGCACCGTCCGCGCCGTCGGCTTCGGCAAACACAGAATCAGCACAGCGCCGACGAGTGGCAAAAACAGGGTCAGGGATACAAGTGGTAACATGAGTACAGGGTTCCTTTAGACACTCAGTGAAGCTGAAAACAGGATGGCCAGGAGCACAGCGGTGGCTACGGCGCTGATCGCCAGGCTGTGATGGATCAGGCCGCTTTGCAGGGTTCTCGCCCGCGCGCCGAGGTCCCGCACACCGGCCACGAGGGCAAAGATCAGGCCGTCGATACCACGCTCATCCCCGCTGCGAACCCAGCGACCCACCGCCAGATTGGCGCGGCCGACGCCAAGTACGGCCAGATACAAACGTTGTTCCAGTCGCTCGCCCCCACGGGCAATGCTGAGAGCTGTATGACCAATGGCAAGCGCGGCCGCGTACAGATGATCCTCCAGACGGTCACAGCCCCGGGCAACAGCCATTGCGGGCCGGCCTATCCAGGCGGTAAGCCCGCCCGCGACCTCCAAACCCGATTCTGCCCATTGATGGGCAGGTCCAAGCAGGCGCTGGACCGGCACCAGCCAGCCCAAGGCCAGCCCGACCAATGCGGCGACGAGCCCCAGCACTATGGCGACGGTACCTGCGGTTTCCGGAGCGGGCAGATCAAGTATTGTTTCCAGGGGACCAAAGGCCAGACCCAGGCCAGCGGCGGGGATCGCCAGACCCCAGATGCCAGCGCGCATCCAGCCAGTACCTTCTACCGGCCGGCTGTCGCCCGAGCCCTGCCAGAGCACCCGTAAAGCCCGGCCCATATAGGCGCCGGTAAGCAGAGTGCCCGCCAGAGCCAGGGGGCCGAGCCAGGCGGCGCCTTGCCCCGACAGCGCGGCAGCAATTACCGCATCCTTGGAAAAGAACCCGCTCAGCGGTGGAATGCCCGCCAGTGCCAGCGCTGCCAGCGCAAAGCCGGCAAAGGCCCAGGGCCTGGCGCGGCCAACGCCTTTCAACTGATCAAAAGCGGTACCCTCGCGGGCATGTTGAAAGTCACCGGCAGCAAGAAACAGGGTGCTTTTAATGGCAGCATGGGCGAGAAGGTGCAACAGCGCGGCTGTCGGAACCCCGGCGCCCACTGCAATCAGCATCAGGCCGTACTGACTGGCCGTGGAAGCCGCCAGCAGGCGTTTGAGATCACGTTCGGCAAGCGCAATCACCCCGGCCGCCACCGTGGTGATACCACCCACAAGCCCTATAGCGAAAAGCGCTTCAGGACTCAGCAGCGTCGCAGACCGGATCAGCAGAATGGCGCCCGCCGCCACCAGCGTGGCCGAGTGCAGCAGCGCCGAGACCGGTGTCGGGCCGGCCATGGCGCGCATCAGCCAGTCCTGCAGGGGAACCTGGGCCGACTTACCCATGGCCGCCAGCAATAACAGCAGGCCGGCGGCGGTCGAGGCACTACCGCCAACTTCCAGAGAGGCGGCGATCTCACTGGTACCTGACGACCCGATGAGTATGAATATCGCCACATAAAGCCCGAGATCGGCGCTGCGGGTATAGAGAAAAGCACGGCTGGCTGCGTTTGCGGCTTCCGGCCGCTGGAACCAGAAGCCGATCAGCAGGTAACTGCAGAGGCCGATGAGTTCCCAGGCCGCCAACAACAGAACCCAGTCGCCAGCCAGCACCAACGCCTGCATCGCCGCCAGGAACAGCGACATTACGGCATAAAAGCGCGCCTGGCCGGACTCCCGCTTCATATAGCCGATGGCATAAACCAGAACGAAGGTTCCGACCGTGGCCACTGCCACACTCAGCAGTGCCGTCATCGGACCCGAAACCAGGCGCAAGGGCATGTCCGGCAGCCCGGGTAGAAGCAGGGTTTCGGCCTGGCCGTCAAGGGCTCCGGCCAGCAGCCGGACACCGCCTGCCAGGCTGAGCGTCGCGCCAGCCAGGGCCAGCGCAGCGCTGCCACGGCGCAGTATCAACACCGCCAGGGCGGCTATCAGCGGTGGCAATATCGGCAGAAGCACTGCACTCATCCTTTCAGGTCCTCCGCTTCTTCCATCTCGACTGAGCCCTTGGCCCGGAAGCGCGCAATAGCAACGCCAAAGCCGACCGCCATCTCCAGTGCCATAACCGTCATCACCACCAGCACAAACATCTGGCCGGAATAGGCTTCCGGATGCAGAAAGCGCCAGAAAGCCACCAGATTCACCATGGCGCCTGCCAGCATCAGCTCCACGCCCATCATGATCATCACCAGATTGGTCTGTGACAGTGCACCGTAGACTCCGATACCAAACAGGATGGCGCCGGTCACAAGCGCCAATATCAGAATCATGGTCATTCCGATGCCTCCTTGTCGTCTTTACTTGACAGGTTCTGCACCGGTATTGCCACTGCCGTGGCGGCAATCATTGCGGTCAGGATGGTGATACCGGCGGTCTCAAAGATCATCATCGAGCGCCCGAGCAGTTCCATGCCCAGCGCCCGTGTCTGCGCTTCCGCGTCCACCACCTGCTCCGCTGCGGGGCCCCAGTCGGACAGCAGCGCAACGGCGATGGCGACAACGGCGGCACTCACCCCGGCACCTATCGAGAAGCGCTTCTGGTGGCTCATATCCATACCGCCAAGCCCGCCGGGATCCATCATGAACATCACCATGAAGATGGCCATGATGCTCATCTCGGTGGCCATCATCATGATCTGCAGCACGCCCAGGAATTCGGTTTGCATCGCCAGGAACAGGCAGCCGACGGCGGTCATCGAAAACAGCAGTGCCAGTGCGGAACGCATCATGGACGAGGTGCGAAACACCACCACGCCGAAGCCAATGGCAGCCAGCCCGAAAACGGCAACGAAAAAAGCCTGTGCATACATCAGGGAACCACCAGAATCAGTAAGCCGACAATAATGATATTGAGCAGTGCGAGGGGAATACCCAGGACCCAGCACCACCGCATCAGATCCGCCTCGCGGATGCGTGGCAGATAGTGGCCGACGAGCAGCATCGACACGGCCACGGCCAGGGTCTTGATCAGGCTCCAGGCCGAGGGCGGCAGCAGCGGCCCATGCCAGCCGCCGAGATAGAACACCGTGGTCGCGGAGGCCAGCGTAACCACCAGCGTCAGCCGGGCAAGGCGAAGCACCGCCAGGCGTACCCCGGTATACTCAGCGTCGACACCGCCGCCAAGCTCCCCCTCTGCAGAAGGCAGGTCGAAAGGGGCGCGGAATGCCAGTGCCATGGCCGCAATATAAAACAGCACGAAGCCCAGGGGCTGGTAGACGATGTTCCAAAGACCCGCTTGGGAGCCGACGATCGCAGTGTTTACCAGGGATTCGGCACGCATGGCCACGGCCGTGATCGGCATGACAATCAGCATGGAATAGGCAATAAGCTGGCCCAGAAAGCGCCAGCCACCGATCATCCCGTAGGCTCCATCCGGCCCCCAACCCGCCATGATCACCGCGACGAGCACGTAGGCCAGGGCCGCGTTCACAAACAGTGCGCCAGTGCCAAGGTCCGCAATGATCAGGTCCGGCGCCAGCGGCAGGACTGCCATACCGAGCACGGCGACAACCAAAAGAAGCACGGGCGCGGCCTCGAAGAAGACCCGGTCTGGTGAGCGCGGTACTATGGACTCACGACCGAGGTGAGCCAGGCCGCGAAACAGAGGCGCGGCCGGACTCAGACGCCCAGTCGCCATCCAGCCCTCAATCACAGCCAGCAGCCAGGCGCTGCCAAGCAGCGCGAGCAAAACAATAGCGACGGTCACGAAGTCACCTCCCAGGGCGAAAGATCCAGTGACCCGACTGCCAGCAGCGCATCGCCCAGTTCCTGGCCCTCGACAAGCTTAGGGACCAGGCCGATATGCTGACTACAGGCGGTGTCCAGCTCGTATGACTTCACATGGCCGCGCTCCAGTTTCAGACTTAACCGGGCCTCGCCGCGCGGAGTGTCAACGGTGGCCTCACCGGTTCCTGACACATCGCCAACGTCGCGCAGAACCGGCAGCTCCGGTTCCCCGCCCGACTTTATAAGGTCAAGGCTGGCCGAAATTTCGGCCAGGCGTTGCCACAGGCGCGCCCAGGCATCACCGCCTTCATCCGCAGCACGCGCTACGGGCCCGCGCAGACCAAAAGAGTCCGTTGGCAGTAGGCCGACACCCTTAAGCCGAGATTTGAGCAAAGGCGTTCGCCCGAGGCGGATAGTTAATTTGTGCAGCGCTGGCTCCAGTGCAGCAAGACTGTCCCTGTTAGCCTCTCTGACTTGCAGTTGCAGAGTTGCTGCCCGTTGCGTCAGCCAGGCAAAGCCGAGCTGGCGCCCTAACTGAGCCAGCCAGCCAAGGTGACTGGCGATGCGCTCACGCTCAAGGGCGCCGGTGCGAGCACCGGCGTTTGCCGAATCGTCCTCCAGCCCTGCCGCTTGCTCTATTGCCAGACAGACTAAAAGACGGTAGCTCACCGGTGCCAGTGGAATTGCGGCTGACAGATACCCAATGAAGGTCTCGGCATCCATCTCTTCACTTTCTTCAATATTCTCACCTTCGCTGGTCACCCCCACCAGGGAGGTCGCCTGCCCCTCCGTTACGCCGTCACCATCAAGGGTCAGCGTCAACTTCAGTCCGCCGGGCAAGCCGGGGAAGACCGGACCGAACGGCACCTCAAGCCAGTCCATCTGCAGGCCATCGGCGCTGCGTGGCAGATCC
Source organism: Marinobacter sp. UBA2688 (assembly GCF_002352785.1). NCBI lineage: Bacteria > Pseudomonadati > Pseudomonadota > Gammaproteobacteria > Pseudomonadales > Marinobacteraceae > Marinobacter > Marinobacter sp. UBA2688. The sequence continues at coordinate 66,925 of NZ_DELU01000013.1, read as the reverse complement.
TTGGTGACTTCAATCATCGACATGAATCCCGAGGCGCCATGATCGTGGCCACCGTGATCGTGCCCTCCATGCTCATGCTCACCGTGATCATGGCTGGAATGTTCATGTTCTGAGTGGCCCTCATCTTCCCCGTCCTCGCGGACTACCAGGTCCATACCGCACTTGGGGCAGCTGCCAGGCTCGTCCCGAACAATTTCGGGGTGCATGGGGCAGGTATATTCGGTCCCGGCATTTTCGTGAGCGTGTTCCGGTTGGTGTTCGTTACTGTGTTCGTTACTGTGGTCGTGGTCGTGGTCGTGGTCGTGGTCGTGGTCTTGGCTCTGGTGTTCGTGATCATGGTGATGTTCATGATCGTGGCCGCCCTCAGGGGTTTGCTCCCCCGCTTCGCGTGCTACCAGATCCATGCCACATTTGGGGCAACTGCCCGGCTCGTCTTCGACAACTTCCGGGTGCATAGGGCAGACGTACTCGATTTTGACGTGCAGGACGGAGGCATCAAAATCCTCCGCTGAAGTAGCGAAGGCACCTTCCGCCAGTGCCCGCTTCAGCCGCCCAACCGCGTCGGCCAGTGCCTTTTGCGACAGACCCGCTGATACATCAGCATCCGGAAAAGACGATGGCGTCTTGCCGCCAAGCATGAGAATAGTGCGGGGCCGGGGCATCTGCGCATAAAGCACCGTTGCAACCTCGCCCATTTTTTCTGAAAGCCCGCCGACGATCAGAAGCACATTCGCATCACGGGGTGAGGCGCTGACACGCATGCCGGTGGCACTCACATTCAAGCCATGCGCCAGAGCGACATCCTGTCCCGGGACGATGAGACAACTCAGGTCACGCGCAAATGCACGGGAAACCCACTTCTGAAGAGCGGCAAACCGTGTCTGCCTCTGACGCGAACCTGTGGTGTTAATGGGATGATCAGAAGTCATTGACGCCTCAATGCCCCCTGACTCCAGCCATAAAGCAGGCCCAGAAAGAGGATGGCAAGAAATACGCCCATATCATACAAAGCAACCAGCCCTACTTCTTTGTACACGACGGCCCATGGGTACATGAACGCCATTTCCATATCGAAGGCCAGGAACAACAATGCGTAACCGTAGTAACGCGCGTGATAGCGCCCCCACACCGGATCCCGCGACAGCACACCGGAGCTTGCCGGCACATCCTTGCCCGGCTCCCCGCGCGCAGAGCCCATCACGCGCACAAACCCGTAAAGGCCCAGGATGGTAGCCACGATGCCGACCACCAGGGCAAGTAAAAGACTATACAGTTCCAAAAAACTCATTATCCAATCCTCGGATCGAGCAACCAAATAGCCCCTCACTCTCTTGCCAGGATGCCCGATGAAAATAATTCCCGGGTACCCTACTCCAGTCCGTGATGCTTCCCTTCGTATAATTTAACATTCCTGATCTCGCCTCCCTCATTGACCAATTCGAAATTATTGCCAGACAAAGGCTTTATCTTGTTACAGGAATAGTTGCGACCGTAGACAGATGTGCAAAATTTACCGTCTTTCACCTCCCATCTTCCAATATAATGGGTAAGGTTTCCCTGTTGTTCACGATACTTGGTCATTCCATAGATCGACCCATCGGGATCATAGTACTCATGAAAGGTTCGAGTGCGAAAATTGTCTTGGGCATCCCGAAATACCATTTGCACCGTGTTTCCGACGACGACATTGGCAACATCTTCGCCCGAGAGAATCTCATCAGCCTGTAAATATGGCGCTTGTAAAAACAACAAAAACACGAATAGTCTAAAGCTATTTGCTTTCATCCTGATCCCTCCCGCTTTCGTTCAACAATTGGTGTCACATCAACGCTGGCGTCTAGTCCTATCACAGGGTTACAAAAAGCTCAACGATCCAGTTATCGCCGATTAGTGGTGATCACGGACATGCGATTCTTCATGTTCCGAGCGCAGAAACTTCTTCAGAAAAATATGCTCTGCTGCGACGATAACAATCATCGTAATTACCGCCACGCCAATAACAAACGGATCACTATTCAGTTTGACCCAGACGAAACCCACGAGTACGAGCAAATCCAGGACGATAGCAATCGCTGGCACCCACGCCTTTGCCTTCACATCGTCGCGCAAATGACAAAGAACTCCCCAGTGAATGGCAATATCCATTACCAAATAGAACACAATGCCCAGAGCGGCAATCCGTGAGAGGTCAAAAAACGCCGTCAGAACGAGCCCGAGAACCACCGTGTAAACCAACGTGTGCTTCTGGATACTGCCAGGCATACCGAAATGACGGTGAGGAACCAGCTTCATTTCAGTCAGCATGGCCAACATACGCGAGACGGCGAAAATGCTGGCCAGAATGCCACCGGCGGTGGCCGTCATAGCAATCGCCACCGTGAACCAGACCGCATACTCGCCCAACGCCGGACGCGCTGCGGCCGCAAGCGAATAGTTCTGCGTTTCAATGATTTCACCCAGCGACAGATTGCTGGCAACCGCAAAACCCACCAGGGTATAAATCACTACGCAGGCCGCGATGGAAATAATGATCGCCCGCCCCACATTCCGTTTGGGGTCGATTACCTCGGAGCCACTGTTGGTAATCGTGGTAAAACCCTTGAAGGCCAGTATTCCCAGCGCCGTCGCACCCAGAAAATTACCCGTTGCTCCGGCTTCGCCCGTGCCTGAAAAGTCTACTGCGAGGTTATCAGTAATCCAGATACCCACAATTCCGAAAATCAGTATGCCTCCAATCTTTAACACGCCTATGAAAGACGCTACGCTCTGAATCATCCGGTTGCCGAGTAGATTGATCAGAAACGCTGCCATAATGAGGGCTACGCCAAGAATCGGCACCATTCGGCCGCTTTCATCGCCACCGAACAGTTGCATGGTGTAAGATCCAAAGGTTCGGGCCAGGAAGCTCTGGGCAATTACCATCGAGAAGTACATCAGCAACGCGTTGAAAGCCGTCGGCAACCGATCACCGTATGCTTTGTGCAAGTACATACCGATACCGCCGGCGGAGGGGTATGCATTTGAAATCTTGATGTAGGAATAGGAGCTGAAACTGACGATTATCGCCGCGGCCAGAAACGCCAATGGAAACAGAGTGCCCGTCATCTGTGCCATCTGCCCGGTCAAAGCGAAGATACCGGCACCAATCATCACCCCGGTACCCAGCATAACGGTTCCCGTGAGTGTGAGACTCCCCTCCTGATAGCGAGTGGTTCGGTCCTGCTCCCTGCTCATTCGCTCTCCTGATACTCTTATTCAAAAACCTGACATGCCACCGAAATCTGACGGGGCATTTCGAACATTTGACCTACATCAAATCCTGAAAAAAAAGCCAGGGGAAGACCCTGGCCCAAGACACCACGGTCAGAACACGATACGAGCACCAATCACGGCAAACCAGTCTTCTCTACCACCGCCGTCTGCCTGCGCAAAGTCCGCCGTATCACCATACTTACGCTCATGCACCACGCCCAAGTATGGCGAGAATGCCCGGTCAACCAGATCATAACGCACCCTGAGGCCGGTTTCCGTGGAAACCAGCCCTTTACCAACGCCAATTTCACGATCCTCACTGAATGCGACCGTCGCATCCAGTGTCGCCCCGAGGATCCAATAATTGGTGAGTAATAATTCATACTCCGCATCCAGCTCAGCGGACGTCTCACCTTCATTGCTCACATACAGATTTGCATCGATCTCAAACCATTGGGGTGCCAGCCCGGCGACACCGAGAACGGCATACGTACGGTCCGGCCCTTCGGGCGTATCGAAACGCACACCCGCTTTGGCGTCGAAAAACCTGGAGATGGGGATCTGGCCGACCAACTGGTTTTCCAGTGTTTCGTAGGCCTGCTCCTCGATCTCGTACTCCCCGGTTGTGAGCAAGCGGACTTTAAACTCGTCGGTGCCATAAAAAGCATCCGCGTTCCAGACGCCCAGTTCCTCGTTATCGTCGCTGTAGCGGTATTCAAACTCCTCGAACTGAACACCCCAGGTTTTGAGCGGCTGCTTGCGAGCAGTGGTGTCGGAGATCATTTCCTGAGCTGTCACCGCCGTTGAGAAACCAGCAGAGGCAAGGAAACTGACCGCGACAAGTGATCGAATACAGCTCATGCCTCACCTCCATCTTCAGCAATCACGTCTGTTTTGGCCTGCGGCGACTCTGGCCCACCTTCAACAATCACCTTACGGAACATACCAGCGGCCGCGTGGTAGGACAGGTGACAGTGGAACGCCCACTGGCCTGGCTCATCAACCTCGGTTTCCATGTACACCGTAGTGCCCGGGTTCACGCTAACGGTGTGCTTGATCGGGTTCCACTGGCCTGCGCCAACATCAAGGATGGACCACATACCGTGCAGGTGCATGGGGTGAGTCATCATGGTTTCGTTGACAAATTTGAAGCGGACCCGCTCACCGTATTTGAGACGAATCGGATCGGCGTCTTCATACTTGACGCCATTAATGCTCCAGGTGTAACGCTCCATATTGCCGGTCAGGCGAAGCTCGATCTCCCGGGTCGGTTCGCGGTCTTCATACAAAGGATCCTGAGCCTTGAGGTCAGCGTAAGACAGGAATTTACCGCCATTAGCAGCTTTGGGCATGAGGCCACTGCCCTTGGCGTAGAAAGGATCGTTTGCTTCTTCTTTCCCCATCGCCATGGAACCATGGTCCATGCCAGACATGCCGGACATGCCGGACATGCCAGACATGCCCGAATGATCCATATCTTTCATGCTGGAATGATCCATACCTTCCATATTGGAATGATCCATGCTGTCCATGTTGGAGTGGTCCATCCCCTCCATCGAGGAATGATCCATCCCGGACATGTCACCCGAGTCACCCATATCCATGTTTCCGTGATCCATGCCTGCCATGCTGCCATGGTCCATGCCAGGCATGCCCCCCATATCAGCCATGGTCAGGCGCGCTGGTTCACGCATTGGTGGCACGGACCCTTCCATACCCATTTCGGGGGCCAGCGTAGCCCTTGCATAGCCTGACCGTCCCATGGATTCAGCAAAAATGGTATAAGCCTGCTCATCTTTCGGGCGCACGATCACATCGTAGGTTTCCGCTACACCGATCCGGAACTCGTCCACACTGACCGGCTGAACATTGTTGCCGTCAGCCTGGACAACCGTCATGTCCAGACCGGGAATCCGGATGTCGAAGTAGGTCATCGCAGAGGAGTTGATGAATCGCAGCCGGATCCGCTCACCCGGCTCAAAGAGTCCGGTCCAGTTCTGGTCCGGCCCTTTGCCATTGATCAGGCCCGTAAAGCCATGCACGTCTTCGACGTCTGCTTTCATCATGCGCATGCCACCCCAGGCCATGCGATCCCGAACTGTGTTCATAAAACCGTTCTCGGACACATCCGAGAAAAACTCGCCCACGGTCTGCTGATCGCGGTTGTAATAATCAGTCATCATTTTCAGGTTGCGCATGATGCGATCACCGGAATGCGGGTGTTTGTCGGTCAATTGGACGACGTATTCGCGGTCGTAACGGAACGGTTCACGCCCCTCGGGTTCGATAACGATGGAACCGTAGGCGCCATCCGGCTCCTGAAAACCAGAGTGGCTGTGGAACCAGTAGGTGCCCGCTTGCTGGATGGGAAATTCGTAAGTAAAGGTTTCACCCGGCTTGATGCCCGGGAAACTGATACCTGGTACTCCGTCCTGATCGAAAGGAAGGATCAGACCGTGCCAGTGAATGGACGTCATCTCATCCAGATTGTTGGTCACGTTGATCCTGACGTTTTCGCCTTCCTTGAAGCGCATCACCGGTCCCGGAGATGCGCCGTTGTATCCAATACCTTCCTTCACGAAATCGCCGGTATCAATTTTTACCCGGTCGACCGTAAGGTCGTACTCACCGGCCAAAACCATGGCTGGCATCAGCAGGCTCAAAAATCCTGTCAAAAAGCGTGTTTTCATCTGTTTTGCTCCAAACTGCATTTCGTTGGAGCTGGGCTGGGAAGCCATCACCAGCCCCTGCATTCGTTCGGTACTCAGCGCACTGTATTATTCGAAATTTACGTCACCGTACATTCCTGACTCGTAATGGCCTGGCACGTTACAGGCAAACTCAATGTCACCTTTTTCCGTAAACTTCCACACAACTTCCTTGCTCTGCCCGGGCTCAAGCAACACGCTGTTGGGGTCATCATGCTTCATGGTCTTACCATTGCCCATGTCCATGCTCATCATGTCCTGGTTGAGCTTGCCGCCCTGAATCACACCATGCTCGACCATCATCATCATTTCTTTCTGATGGCCTTCGTGCATGGAGGGGGTGCCAATATTGAACTCGTGAACGAGACTACCTTCGTTCTTCACCACAAAGCGCACGGTTTCGCCGGGCTCAACAGTGATTTCTTCCGGCTCGTAGTAATTATCGTACATTTCCACCGTGATAGTGCGACTGGCTTCGGAGGCTTTACCCGGTTCGCCGCTGCTGGCGCCATGGCCACCGCCATGAGCACCACCGGCGAGGGTCACTGCCGACATCGACATGGCGGCGGCTGCAACAATCAACTTGGATGCGTTCATCTTGTCTTCTCCTTTGTCATACTGACCGGCAAAGCCGGCGCTGGTTAGCCCTGAACATAGAGCAATGCCAAAATAGGAAGAACACCATCGCGCACTAACCTGAATTCTTACTGAAAATATCCAACTATTTTGTCGTTCAGGATGAATTCAGGTTGATCGGCGACACTCGATACACTCTTGACTCAGAGAAAGGGCACCGCGATGCGATTACTACTCGTTGAAGACGACCGATTGCTGGCAGACGGTTTAGGTCGTCAGCTTGAAAAGGCGGGATTCAGCGTTGATACAACCCATACGGCCAGAGAAGCCGCGATTCTGGGCGAGCAGGAAGATTATCGCGCGGTTGTTCTTGATCTTGGTCTGCCAGACGGCAATGGGTTGAACGTTTTAAGGACGTGGAGAAAACACCAGATCGGCTTTCCGGTGCTAATCCTTACGGCAAGGGGCGACTGGCACGACAAAGTAGAAGGACTGAAAGCGGGAGCAGACGATTACCTGGCAAAACCTTTCCAGACTGAGGAGTTGATCGCCCGGCTTAACGCCATTGTGCGTCGAAGCGAAGGGCGCATTCATTCCGTGGTAAAAGCCGGACGCTACGAACTGGATGAGAATCGCCAGAGCCTGAAATCCGACGATGGCAAAGAATACAGCCTCACGGGTACGGAATTCCGCCTGCTGCGCTGTCTGATGAGCCGTCCCGGTCATGTATTTTCAAAAGAGCAGTTAATGGACCAGCTATACAACCTGAACGACACCCCGAATGAGAACGTAATCGAAGCCTACATCCGCAGATTGCGAAAACTGGTAGGCAACGACACCATTTCTACCCGTCGCGGCCAGGGGTATCTGTTCAATGACACTGTTTAGCAAGCCCAAATCCGTCAAAGGAACTTTGCTTTTATTACTACTGCCTGCCGGCATTGCGTTAATGGGGCTTGCATGGCTGGTTCACGGCTTGTTACTGGACCGGATGTCCCGGGAATTCGTTGCGACACGACTTAAGGATGAGGTCGCCTTTCTGGAACACCAGATTCGCGACTCTGGCGGTCAATTGGATGATCTCCAGACCGGCGACTACTTTCAGGAGGTGTTTCACCACGCCTTTGCCATACATTCTCCTTCTTCAACCGTTATTTCCCCGGATTCCTGGGCGCCGGTGTTAACGTCCTTAATTGAATCAGCAGAAGATGGAACCCGTCGTGTGCAGGATGCGGATACCGTCGATGGGCCAAAGGACATTCTCGCGTATCGAAAGTCGTTCCTGGTGGGCGACACCCCTATTATAGTAATCGTGTCCGAGGATCTAGGCGCCCTGAAACGCAGCCAGGCAGAATTGCACGCGTGGACAGCCATCGTCTCTATTCTGCTGATTCTGCTTTTGGTCGTTGTAATCTGGTTCGGTATCAATCTGTCCATGCGCCCCGTTGTCGAGCTAAGAGCCACGCTTAAGCGACTTCAGGATGGCAAGGTCTCGCGGATTCATGTTCAGGCGCCTGAGGAGTTTCGACCGCTGGTCCAGCAGCTCAACCAGTTGCTCGACTCGCTGGATCAACGCCTGGAACGCTCAAGGGATGCGCTGGCAAACCTCTCTCACAGCGTGAAAACACCCATTGCGGCCGTCCGGCAGATTCTTGAGGACACCAGTCGTCCGCTCTCCAACGATCTCCGCCTTCAAATGACCGCGAGACTCAATGACATCGACAAACAGCTTGAAGCCGAGATGCGCCGAAGTCGCTTTGCAGGGCCGCAAGTTGGAAAAAGCGCTTACCCGCTGAAACAGGCGCGGGACCTACTCTGGATGCTGGGGCGGCTATACCCGGAAAAGTCTTTTGAACTGTCGAGCTCCCTGCCGGAGGACGCTCGCTGGCCGATTGAGGAACACGACCTGAATGAAATCATGGGCAATCTCCTGGACAACGCAGGCAAATGGTCAGAACGATGCGTGGAACTGTCACTCGTTCAACACTCCGGAAATCTGCAGATCGGCGTTTCAGACGATGGGCCAGGCGTCATTGAGACTGAAATCGGCAAGCTGGGTCAACGGGGATTGCGGCTGGATGAGCAAACGCCCGGCCATGGCCTTGGGCTGGCGATTGTTCGGGAAATTGTGGAACGTTATGGTGGAAGCCTCCATTTCTCACGCGCCAAAGAACACGGACTTTGCGTGACAGTCGACGTCCCCAGGGCTTCGAGTACGATCAGCTAAAACCGAATATCTGCACCGGAGCCCCCGTTCCGCCAGGCCCGTACAGTACTTCTGATCCCAGAATCCGTCCTCGCGGAGCTTACTGAGGAATCTCTGATCCTGGCTGGCCCACTCACCCAGATATCCAAAGCCCGGAGGTGTGCCAGAATCTTTCACAAGAGACTCACAAGTAATCGCCGCAGGAATTGCCGTTGCCCGATAAAGATCCCGGCGGCCAATTGATACCGAAAGCTTCGGCCCAGCAGCTAATACAGGGTCAAGTGGTGACACTTGAACGTGCGCTGGTTAAGGGGCCCATATCCAAGCATAGGCTAAACATTGACTCTATAGTTACTACAGAGTTTTAAATAGCGTTATTCGAACGAGCACCAGAAACGTGAATATGAGTATCGACCGGAATGAATAGTGTGGCAAATCACCCTATTTTTTAACAGGGTGCATCTTTGAAATAGGGCCGCGGCCTTCAGTCTCTTTGCCGATGGCGGGGGCTGGCACTGGCCGGCGTTCAATCTTGCCGACGTCTTCATAGTCCTGGGTGTGACCATGATTTTTGTCACGGGCTTCAGGGCCGAAAAAAGTGCCGGAAACAACACGAAATGAACAACTACCGAACAAGGAGAAAATAATGGGCCACGAGCATGCTCACATGTCACCGGATACCAAGGACAAGCGAGTTGCAGTAGCCATCTGGGCGAATGGCATCCTGACTGTCGCCCAGATCGCGGGCGGGATCTTCGCCGGTAGCCTGGCGTTGATCGCCGACGCTATACATAACTTTTCAGACATGGCATCGCTGGTTATCGCTTTTGCTGCCCGGAAAATTGCACGCCGCCCGGCCGACTCAAAGATGACCTTTGGCTATGGGAGAATTGAGATCGTTGCGGCACTCATAAACTACACCACCCTGATCATGATAGGCCTCTACCTGATCTACGAAGGTACCATGCGATTCATTGAGCCGACGGAAATCAAGGGATGGTGGGTAATCTGGCTTGGCATTGTCGCACTGGTGGTGGACGCGCTGACCGCGCTGCTGACCTACTCTATGCAGAAGGGCAGCGTTAATATTCGTGCGTTGTTTTTACACAACTTGTCTGATGCGTTTGCATCAATCGCAGTCGTTGTAGGCGGTGCCCTGATTCTCCTGTACGACATGCGCTGGGTTGATCCCGCAATCACAATTGGTATCGCCAGCTACATTCTCTACCTGGGCCTGACGGAAATCGGCGGAACCATCCGAACACTCATGCTGGGAAGTCCTGTGGATATTGACACAGATTCGGTCATTGAGGCTGTATCAAACGTAGAAGGCGTTATCGACCTTCACCACGTACATTTCTGGCAGATGGGTGAGCATGATGCCTCCCTCGACGCCCATGTGGTGGTCGAGATAAGTGCCTGGAATGAACTTGAGAAAGTCAAGGACGGGATAAAACGAACTTTGGAAAACGAATTCAGCATCACTCATTCAACATTGGAGTTTGAGCACCCTGATCACAGTCACAAAGATGCCCATACTTATGGCCATGGCTAGCAGGGCTGCTGAAAAGGGTGCCGTGTGGCAGATCGGCTGCGAATGGCCGACATGCCACACGGTTACGAACACCTTATGCGAGACGTAATTGAACGCCATCAGGTCTGGGCCTACCTCATCGCTGTTTTTTCCGGCCTCATTGCCGGATAGACCTCTTCCCTCGGCGACAGGGTGGAGGAGTGCCAGAGCACCCGAGCCATTGCGGCAACGCCGGTTCTGTTGATTGCTCAACTGGCTCTTCTGCCACTCTACCTCTGGCTTTTTGTGGGCAGTCAATTCGATTTAAATCTGGAGCTTGGGCGACACCTCCTGCCGGCCTTTGTCGGGCTGATTGTTGTCCCGCTTATTCTGGCATTTCTGACTGAAAAATGGGCCGAAAACTCCAGAAAAGCCACCGGGTTCATTCGCTTCATGGGCCTGATGCCGGTCCTTCTGCTTACAGTCGTACTTTTTATCATCACGATGACACAGGTCAGCCAGATCGACAGTGCCGGCCCACTCATCTGGCCCTTGATGATTCTGTTCCCGACCTATCTGCTAGCTGCGGCTCTGGTTGGAAAGGCTCTGCGCCTGGTCTTTCGATTACCGATGGAAACCGGCCGAACCGTCATCTTCAGCCTTGGAACACGCAACTCCTTCATGGTTTTACCTTTGGCACTTTCAATACCAGAGGCCTGGGCTACGGCCGTCGTGGTGATTGTCGTCCAGTCTTTGGTGGAACTGTTTGGAATGATGCTTTATCTGCGGTGGGTGCCTGGTCGGCTGCTACCGGACACCTGAAAAATCTGACACCCATTGAGCTCATCTAAAAACAGGGAGATCTTGTGTGCATACCCGAACAAAGTGCGCCTGATCCTGCGCTAACTATTGTTTCACGAAGGCTCGGAAGGGGCCGTCAAGAACTGGCAACGCTATGTCACTGCTTGACCACCTTCTACCCTACGATTTCTCGCCGCTGACCGTGCTGAGCGCTGAAGAGGTTCGACATGACCTCGTTGCTCTTATTCAGGAGGATTCCTGAATCGAGTTGGAGTTGATCTTAGGGCACATTTCATCAGCTTGACGCCTAAAGGCGACGAAGTCATTTAACCCGGCCACCGCGGATGCAGCTCATCAATCACATACCGGTGGGAATGCTCCGCTCCCGATTCCGTTCTGTGCGGGTGGTCGCGTGGCAGGTCATGATGGCTATGGGCAATCACCAATGGATCATCGGCGGGCCACAGTCGGCTGGCTGCAATCAGGAAGACGAGTCCCAGAACCGCCAACACCATCAGCGTTGGCTGAATGCCGGCAGATGAGCCAAGCCATCCCGCCAGCGGATAGGCAATCAGCCAGCCGGCGTGAAACAGCGAAAACTGGGCGGCAAAAAGCGCTGGGCGGTCTTCGCCATGAGAAGACTGGGTGAGCAAACGACCTATGGGTGTCTGAACCGTTGAGAATCCAACACCAAGCAGCGCCCAGACTGGCATCAGCATGTAGAGGCTGTCAGCAAACCACGCCGCGCCCAAGCCGCCGAGCAACACCCAAGCCCCTGCCAGCATCACCGAACGGTCCTTCCAGCGTTTGAGCAGCGCGGGCAGCGCCAGTGCCGCCAGCATGGAACCCGCGCCGAATGCCGCAAAAGCCATGGCCGTGTGCTGATCGGTCAGGCCAAAACCACCCTGCACGATCACTACGGTGTTCACGATCACCATGGAGCCGGCCATGCTGACCACCACATTCAGCGCTATCAATCCCCGAAGGCGCGGTGTGGCCATAAAGATGCGAAACCCACGACGGGAGCGTTCGTAGATACCCCGACGCTTCTCCGGCGCGGAGCCAGAAGGCAGAGCCACCGATACGACGAGCAACGCTGATGCTATGAAGCCAACCACCGTGCCTGAAAACAGCCCCTGCCAACTGGTAACCAACAACAGCATGCCGGCCAGAGCCGGACTGATCAGGTTTTCAAGATCGTAAGCCAGACGGGAAAGGGACAGCGCCCGCGTATAGTCGTCCTCGTTGGGTAAGGTGTCCGGGATGGTGGACTGGAACGTCGGCGTAAAGGCCGCAGATGCCGATTGCAGCACGGCGATCAGTACATACACCTCCCAGACCTCAGTCACAAAAGGCAAGGCAAGTGCAACGGCAGCTCGCACCAGATCCAGAGAAACCAGCATCACACGACGAGGTATGTTCTCCGCCAGTGCTGCAGCAATGGGGGCAATGAAGACATAGGCGACCATTTTGATTGCCATGGCTGTGCCAACCACCTGCCCCGCCTTATCACCAGCAAGATCAAAGGCCAGAAGGCTCAGGGCAACCGTTGCCAACCCCGTTCCCAGCAGGGCAACGACCTGGGCTAAAAACAGATGCCGGTAGGTGCGATTTTTCAGAATCTCAAGCATGGTTCTCCTGACTAAAGACCCGCAACCGGGCGGTTAGCGGGCCTTTGCTCCATCTCCAGCTTTACATTTTGCCGGAGTGGTTAGCTCCAACGGGGTTGCCGTACTCATCCACAAAGACATACAGGTTCGCTTTGTCTTCGCTGGCAGAGTCAGGATTAGCAAACTGGACGACCCATAGTTTACCCGCCGAGGTAGACCGCTGCTCGGCCTTGCCTCTGGAGGCTTCCGCCCAGCTAGAAGCAATCTGTTCTGAATTGACGAGTTGCTGCTTGACGGCGGCTGCTCGCTCGGTCACCTGTTCTTTCGAAACAGGCTCCGAAGCACCATGGCTATGGCCAGCCCCGGCAAATGCGTAGCCGGAAACCGACAAAACAATGACCGCTGCAAATACGTGAATCATTTTTTTCATGAGATAACTCCTAAGGATCAATAATTGAATTACTTCTTGCTAATGCCGCTGTAAAACCCGCTGGTGTCAAGAACCACAGTGACAGCTGTTTCTCCGCGATTTTCCCAGTACCATCCATGCGTACCGTCAAACGGTGCCTCAAATGCTCCGCTCGCAGACGGCTGGTCGCGCCCCTGCCAGTAGCTGGTGAAATTGTCGCCGTCATTGAACCGTTCACCGTGCATATCGAAGTTCACCGAACCTCCCTCCGTGGTCCAGTTAAAGACCATTCGATCACCCTCGGCCATTGTGGCTTTGACTTCCAGACCCTCGTTTGGTCCCAAAGTGACGGTTGTGGAATCAGAACTCAACCCTTCTGGCGTTTTCCAGACCGGGCCAGCCGACAATGCCAGCAGGTTACCTGACGAGGCCGGTGCTGACTCAGGCTGCGCGGACTCAGCGGCGTTAGCCTGACTGAGTACAGTCAACCCCATGGTCTGGCCGAGTCCCGTGGGATCGATGCCATATTCGGCCGGGAGGATGGTTGTGACCAGAACCACTCCGCCGATAACAGCAGCCACTCCGGTCGCCTTGAACAAGCTTTTTGAGGAAGGAAGTCCCTCACGATTCATATTGGAAATGTCTTGCATGGTCTAGCTCCTCAGGAAACGGTGTACAGGCCAGTCAACTGATAACCCATCAGCATAAAACCGGCACTCATCAACAGAACGTTGGCTGCAAGTGCTTGCCGGGGGAAAACATCCGTCCGGCGCCAGAAGTTCATCGCAATCAGAATGATGCCCAGAGCCATCAACTGGCCAATCTCAACTCCAACATTAAACGCCAGAATGTTCGCCACCAGGCCATCCTCTGCAAGCGTGAAATCCTGGAGCTTTGTGGCCAGGCCGAACCCATGGAAAAACCCGAAAATCAGGACAGCGGCCTTGGTATTGGGCTGAAATCCAAACCAACGGCGAAACGCGCCAAGGTTATCCAGAGCCTTGTAAACCACGGAAAAGCCAATAATGGCATCCACCATATAGGCGTTGACGTTGGTCTCGCTGAGCACGCCGTAAAGAAGCGTGACGCTGTGTCCAACTGCAAAAAGCGTGACGTAGATACCCACGTCTTTCATGCGGTAAAGAAAGAAGATGACACCTGCCAGGAACAGGAGGTGGTCATAGCCGGTGACCATGTGTTTGGCCCCCAGATAGATAAAGGGCAGCAATTGTGCCCCGCTGGCCTGCTCAATGAACGTGGCATCGCCTGCTTCAACACCATGGGCAAATAGCAGAGGAGAAAACATCAGGCCTACGAGCGCTGCCCCTAAAAGGTACAGCCAACGCACGCCAACGCCCACGCCTGTTCGGCGCGGAAACGGCATATGATTCATTCGGTGATCTCCGAAATATCGACAGAAATTTAGATAAAGACGCTGACGCGTCAGTTCTTAATGACGTTTTCAGGCTTTCGGAGGCCGATAAAGTGCGGATGTCTGCTCCGGCAGAGGAGACGGCGTTCTTTGAAGCACAGGCTTGTCCTGCCTGTGGAAAAGCGGCACTGCATCCAGCTTCAGGGGCACGTGCTTTTCGACTGCGCCAATCGCATGGAGTAGCAGGTGGTCCTGGTCCGTCATTTCAACTGTCGAAACATGGAGATGATCGAGAGAGGACGGATGGATATGCCCATGGTTCTGGACAAATTCTGCAAGAGATAGACTCTGTGATGCATCGTGAACGTTCTGATCTGAAGCCCAGGCAAGACGAAAAAGCATCATGAGTGACAGCATGGTCACCACAAAAATACGTCTGCCGGTGGAAAATTGGGCCTGGTTAATGAACACTTCGTATCTCGTTAGCGTCGATCTTTGGACAGGAAGACTATCCAAGTACGATCTGCTTTGCAAAGGTGCGCATTTAAAGCGCCTGGTTCCAGGCAGGGGGCAACCTCTAACCATCCACTACTCAATTTCAGGAGCGCGTCTATGCATCACGAACGACTGGACCAATGGCAACACGATCACGTCTTCGGGCAGAACCACAAGCGCTCCGGCGAAACTCGCACGCTCATCGTTGTGGCCTTGACCCTGGCGATGATGGGTTGGGAAATTTTCGCAGGGATCATTTATGGCTCAATGGCGTTGCTTGCCGACGGCCTGCATATGGGATCACACGCCGTAGCTCTTGGCATTGCCGCTTTTGCCTATACGTACGCACGCAAAAACGCAGGTAGCGCACGGTTTTCTTTTGGCACAGGGAAAGTCAACGCCTTGGGAGGCTTTACCGGGGCGATTCTATTGGCTGTCTTTGCCCTCTACATGGTCATCGAAAGTGTTGGGCGCTTTATCCAGCCGGTCGGAATTTCATTTGATGGCGCAATATTTGTGGCCTTTATCGGCCTGGTGGTCAATGGGATTTCCGCCTGGATACTGGGTGAGAAAGGACATGACCATGGCCATGATCACAGCCACGGGCACGACCATCACAGCCATCACAGCCATCACAGCCATCACAGCCACGATGATCATAACCGCAGGGCGGCATATCTTCATGTGCTCGCCGATGCCCTGACGTCGGTATTGGCAATCGTCGCCCTTCTGGCCGGGAAATACGCAGGATGGAACTGGATGGACCCGATGATGGGCATTATCGGTGCCACGCTGGTGACGCGCTGGTCCTGGCTTCTGGTCAAAGACACCTCAAGGGTCCTCCTCGACGAGCAGCATCAGGACATGGAGGAAGCGGTAAAACAGGCAATAGAGGACGGCGATGCCAAAGTCAGTGATCTGCATGTTTGGGCGATTGGGCCAAACATTCATGCGGCCATTGTCTCGGTTGTTTCCCACCAGCCTGAGTCAGCCACCGCTTACAAAAACCGCATTCAGAACCAGTGCCGGTCACTGGTACATGTAACAGTTGAACCGCTAAGGTGTGACTGAATCCGGGGGCTGACTACTGACAGGCGGCGCAGTCATCCTGGCCACTCAAGGTGCCCCTCAACAATAAGTCGCGATGGCCCGCTTTGTGCATCCACCTCCCCTAGACACCAAAACCGTCAACATTTCCCCAGTGACCATAGGAGGGGACCAATGCCATGTCGCTGCTCACATCGCTGATCAAAGCCAGCACCCAGTTCCAGCAAGCCATGGAAAAGAAACAGCCGGCGGGGTCGGGCAATGCGTTGCCAAAGCCCGCTGCACCAGAGGCACCGGTCTCCGCAACCGATGACCGGTTTACCCTGTCGGAACGAGCGGGCTTCGATACCGGCCACCCCAAATCCACCCGCTTGCAGATGGCGGAGTACAAGCAAACCGTCGGGCAGGACCTTGCCTATATGCGGGAAACGCTGCGGCATAAACTTGCCGAATACAAACTGAGCCCCGCAACCAGCGTGGAAGTGTCAAAGAGCGACGAAGGCAAGATCAGCATTGGCGGTGGTATACCGGAGGAAACCCGCAGCCGCATCGAACACGACCTGAACAATAGCAAACCCTTCCGGGAGGCATTCAGCCGGCTCAGCGCCAGCGAACCCACCCTGCATTTTGTGGACAACGCGCTCAAGTTGAACAAGGCATACGGCGTGAACAATTCACTGCTGGACACCCTGGTCAGCGACAACCAGCAATTCAACGGCCTGCAGGACCTTGCGCACCGCTACGACAGCCTGCGCAGGACTATCAGTACCGATCAGGCCACCAACTACGCAGACCGCAAAAATTTCGCCCTGAGCCTGAACACCCGGGCCTGACTCCGTTAAATCCGGAAGGGCTCTGGGTCCCCTTTGCCGACGCGAGTCACCTCCGGCGCATCCCCGGTCATATTCACCACGGTGGTCGCCTCCAGGCCGCAAAAACCGCCATCGATGATCAGGTCCAGCTCGTGTTCCAGAGTTTCCCGGATGTCATATGGGTCGGTCATCGGGTCCTCGTCGCCCGGCAATATCAACGTACTGCTCATGATAGGTTCGCCCAGTTCCGCCAACAGCGCCTGCACAATTGCATTGTCCGGCACCCGCATGCCAATGGTTTTACGCTTGGGGTGTAACAGACGGCGTGGTACTTCACTGGTGGCGTCCAGAATGAATGTGTAAGCCCCCGGCGTGAAGTTCTTGAGCAGCCGATACTGGGTGTTGTCGACCTTCGCGAACACACCGATGTCCGAAAGGTCCCGGCACATCAGGGTGAAGTTGTGCTTGTCATCCAGGCGGCGAATGCGCTTTATCCGGTCCGCTGCCTGCTTGTCACCGAGGTGGCAGCCAATGGCGTAGGCGGAATCCGTCGGATACACAATAACGCCTCCCTTGCGGAGAATATCCACGGCCTGGTTGATCAGCCGCTTCTGGGGCGTTTCCGGGTGAATCTGGAAGAACTGGCTCACTGGCCACCTCCGGATGCAAAGGCCGGATCATTCTTGGAGCCGCCCATGCAATTAGGAGAATCAGGCGCAGCCTGGCCGGAACTCTCCCACTCCTGTGGTGAATACACATGCAGCGCCAGGGCGTGGACGCCACCGGCCATTTCGTCCGCCAGTATTTTGTAGATGGCTTGGTGCCGCTTGACCTTACCCTGCCCCTCGAACTCTGAAGACACCAGAGTCACCTTGAAATGGGTTTCAGAGTTCGGCGGTACGTTATGTTTGTGGCTCTCGTTTTCAACCATGAGGTGTTGGCTGTCGAAAGCGCTTGTCAGCTTTTGCTCAATGGCTTGTTGTGTGGACATAAACAGGCCTGCTCCTGATTGAATGTGTTACGGAACAGTCTACTACACCAAACGCTATGTTACCTTGACAGGATACAGACAAAGCGCCATCTTCCATCCCCACCCGAAAACTGCTTCCGACTTATGCGCCTGTACATTGCTGAAAAACCAAGCCTGGGCCGGGCAATTGCTGCTGCCCTCCCCGCTCCCCATCAGAAGGGGAACGGATGGATTCGTTGCGGCGAAGGAAGCAACGCCAGCACCGTTAGCTGGTGTATCGGCCATCTATTGGAACCGGCGGAACCCGGCCAGTACGACCCGCGCTGGAAAAAATGGCGACAGGAAGATCTGCCTCTATTTCCCGGGCGCTGGGAGGTGATGCCTAAAGACAGCGTACGCCAGCAGCTCAAGGTATTGGAGTCTCTGGTCCGCAGGGCGGAGACCATTGTCCATGCCGGCGATCCGGACCGGGAAGGCCAACTGCTGGTGGACGAAGTCATCCGCTACACCGGTGCCACCTGTCCGGTGCAGAGAATCCTGATCAACGACCTGACTCCGGCGGCCGTGGCAAAGGCCATCCAGGCTCCCAAGGACAATCGTGAGTTTCGCCGCCTGTCGCATTCCGCCCTCGCCCGCCAGCGGGCGGACTGGCTCTACGGCATTAATCTTACCCGTTTTTATACCCTGTCCTACCAGCAGCAGGGCCAGCAGGGCGTGTATTCCGTCGGCCGTGTACAAACCCCGGTGCTGGGGTTGGTGGTGGAGCGGGACAACACCATTGAGAACTTCCAGCCGAAACCTTTTTTCCGCGTTCAGGCGACGTGCCACGCGGTGGATGAGGAATCGGACCAGCAATCGTTTACGGCACGCTGGCAGCCCTCGGAAGCCTACCGGGAATACCTGGATGAAGAAGACCGTTTGTTGGACAGCGATGTCGCCAGGCAGATTGCCGAGGCCGTAGAAGGACGGCCCGGCAAAGTTACGGAATCCCGTTTCCGCGACAGGAACGAAACGCCGCCCCTGCCATTCTCACTTTCTGCCCTGCAGATCGAGGCGGGGCGACTGTTCCGCATGGGCGCGAAAGACGTATTGGACACCGCCCAAAACCTGTACGAACGCCACCAGTTGATTACCTATCCCCGTTCGGACTGCCGTTATCTGCCGGAAGGTCATTTTGACCAGCGTCAGAGTGTGGTGCAGGCCATTGGCAATGTCGCCGGCGAACTGGCGACAGCCTGCGAGGCAACGGACCTCAACCGCCGCACCGAAGCCTGGAACGACAAGAAGGTAGATGCCCACCACGCTATCATCCCTACGGCCAGAAAGGCGCCCAATGGACGTCTGAGCGAAGCTGAGAGGAACATTTACGAACTGATCAGCCGGTATTACCTGATGCAGTTCAGCGCCGACGCCATTCACCGGGAAGGCAAGTTAACTGTCGGGATTGGCGAACACGCGTTCAGGGCGACAGAAACCGCTGTTCTTCAGCCGGGTTGGAAAACCCTGGAAATTCGCCAGCGGGAAAGCCGACAGGAGGCCGCCAAAGCGCCCCTCCCCCGCCTGGAGAACGGTGACCCCATACTCTGTGACTCAGTGGACATCGCCGAGCGTAAAACCCAGCCACCCCAATATTTCACCGACGCCACGCTGCTGTCAGCGATGACCAACATCGCTCGCTTTGTCAGCGATCCAGAACTTCGCAAAACTCTGCGTGAGACCGATGGGCTGGGTACTGAGGCCACACGAGCGGCGATTATTGATACCCTGTTCCGGCGCGACTATCTATACCGGGACAAGCGCCACATCCGGTCAACGCCGAAGGGAAAGGCGTTGATCGATTCATTGCCGGAATCCGTCAGCAAGCCGGATATGACGGCCATTTGGGAAGCCACCCTGGAAAGTATTCGCCGCGGCGAAGGCAATCCCAAGCAGTTTATTGCAGACCTGAAAGAACAGATACGCGGGTTCATCAACACCCCCGAGCAGGAAGCCACGACTTCTCCACCAGGCGAGGGACAGCCGCACTGCCCCAAGTGCCGCGCTCCCATGCGCCAGCGCGAGGGCAAGTTTGGTGCCTTCCACGCCTGCACCCGCTTTCCGGACTGCAAAGGCACGCGGCCCATTGAGGACCAGTCGCCGGCGGATGGCACGGGAGAAAAACCCATTCCCTGCCCGCACTGCTTTTCGCCCCTGGTGCGCAGAAAAGGTAAAAAAGGCTGGTTCTGGGGTTGCAGTAGTTTCCCCGGCTGCCGACAAACACTGGATGACGACAACGGAAAGCCTGCGATCCGTTTACGCAACACTACATAACGACACTGAAGCGGAATTGCGGATTTGTAATAATGTGAAGCGGAATTCAATACCCATTCCCCGCCGTCGGCCGGGAAGCCTGAATATGACAAATTTGATGTCGGGAGACGTTTGATGCGAATTGCCCTGCTTGAGGACGAACATGAACAGGCTCAGCACATTCAGTCTGTGTTGTCCGAGCGCGGGCACCACTGCGACAGTTTTCCGTCAGGCCAGGCATTTCTGAGCGCGGTCCTTCACCGCAGCTATGATCTGCTGGTGATGGATTGGCAAATACCCGACATGACCGGGATTGAGGTTCTGGAAAGCGTACGTGCGCAGTTGAACTGGCAGATTCCGGTGGTGTTTCTCACCCAGCGCGACAGCGAGACGGACATCGTACGTGCGCTGGATGCTGGTGCTGACGACTACCTCGCCAAACCCGCTCGCGAGGCAGAACTGGTGGCGCGCATCAATGCATTGGCACGTCGCACCAGCCCCGATACCGAAAAAGAATCGTTGCAGTACGGCCCTTTCGAGATCAATACCCAGCTTCGGACCATTGCGCTTCACGGCAACGTGCTGACGCTGACCGACAAGGATTTTGACCTGACCCTGTTCCTGTTCCAGAACCAGGGCCGGCTACTGACCCGCGAGATGCTGCTTGAGCGGGTATGGGGACTGGCGAAAGACATCAATACCCGTACCGTGGACACGCACATGAGCCGGCTTCGCCGCAGACTGGGCCTTAATCCCGAAAACGGCTTCCGCATCAAGACCATTTACCAGCGCGGCTATCGTCTTGAGGCCATGAAAGCCTCTGGCCCGGATGAGAACGTACCGGTCATGGAACAAGCCTGACATGAGTCAATGCGTCACCCTGCGAACGTTCACCGGTTTGCTGCTCCTAATCAGCTCCCTGGCGGCGTTGCCAGTACAGGCGGAACTTTCGGTCACCCGGGGCTCCCAGGCGGCCACTGCTACCCCTGAATCCAATGCGACGCCGGAGTGGATCTATACGGTACGACCCGGTGAACATTTTGCGGAGATCGCTGACGCATTGTTGTCCAAGGATATTCCCGCCATTCGCCTGCTACAGCATAACGGCATCGATAACCCCGCCAAGGTGGGCAGTGGAGACAACCTGAGAATTCCCCTTGCCTGGCTTCAGCGCCAACCCAACCCTGCGCGGGTCAACTCGGTGACCGGGTCGGTGCAACTGATTTCCGGTAGTGACGGCACCAAACGCCCCCTGACCAGCGATTCCCTGATTCGGGTGGGTGATGAAATCCGGTCACAGGCTGGCACGGCAACCATCGAACTTGCTGACGGCTCTGTAGTGCGGATATCACCGCATTCCCGCCTCGCCTTCAATCGCCTGACGCAGTATGGGAAGTCCGGCATGGTGGACACCCGCCTGCGCCTCAATCAGGGCGAAATTGAAACCCAGGTGAAACCCGTGATCGAGGGCGGTTCACGTTTTGAGATCGAAACGCCCTCCGCGGTGGCGGCAGTCAGGGGCACCATGTTTACCCTCAGGACTGCGCCCGGCATGACCGATCTACGGGTTACCGAGGGCGAGGTATCGTTTGGCCCGCCGGGGCAAACACGCCGGATTCCAGCTGGTTATAGCGCCAGCGTTTCAACCGCAGGTGTGGGCAGAATGAGCATCCGTCGCCTGCCCCCAGCCCCGGAGATTAACCCCCTGCCGCAGCAGTTGAAGCAACTTCCTGCACAGTTGAGCTGGACGCCCAACGGAGCCAACAGCCATCGCGTGGATATCTTTGATGCCGAGTCCGGCCGCTGGATTAACAGCAGCGAAGTCAGCGACAATGATTTCGATATTAACCTGCTGGACAATGGCCGCTACGAGATTCACCTTGCCGCCATCGACAATCGTGGCATGGCAGGCATGCCCGGCGTCATGTCTTTCGAAGTCGACCTACAGGCCCGGACTGCCGCACTGGAACAACCGGAACCAGGCGCGACCGTTAACGACGACATGCCCGAGTTCCGATGGCAATTGCGCGGCGAAAACGAAGTCGCCCGGGTGGAAATTGCGGAGGACAAAGACTTTGGAAACACGATTGCCACCAGCGAGTGGGCGCCTGATGAAAGCGCACTGCCTTCTCGACCACTGACACCGGGACAATACTACTGGCGGGTGGTCACCGAGGCCGGCGGCAATTCTGTGGCCACGAGTGAGGCACGCTCGCTGGTCGTGAACGGGACCCTGCCACCGGTTCGCATCATCAGTGTCAACTACGTCGATAGCCAGGTAAGGGTATTCTGGCAGAGGGTGGATACTGCAACCGATTATCGCCTGCAGCTGTCTGAAGAACCGGGATTTAACAACATCATCAAAGAGGCTACGCTGTCGGATACCACTGCGGCCTTGCGCCTCATTCCCGGAAGACGGTATTTTGTTCGCCTGAAAGCCCTCTCTGACGGTCCGCTCGAAAGCCGGTGGGGACCAGGGAGGGAATTGTTTCTGGAATAACCCACAATTTCCTGATACCCGACAGCAGGCCCCATGACCCGGAACTGGTTTCCCATTAAAACAACACCTTGGACGCTGGGCCTGCCACTACTGACATTTTTGCTACTGTTCCAGACGACCTCTGCTCCGGAGCGCCTGGACTTCTGGCTTTACGACACCCTTATCACCGCAACACCCGCAGAACCGGCCGATGACGTCGTTGTTATCGCCATTGACGAACTGAGCATGGATCGCCTGGGGCGCTGGCCCTGGCCACGGACAACCCATGCACAGCTCATTGAGAAACTCCATCAGGCCGGCGCCAAAACGATTGTCTTCGACATCCTGTTCCCCGAACCATCGCCGGCAGACCAAGCAATGGCCAACGCCATGCAGAAACACGGCAACGTCATCCTGCCGCTTCATCTGTCACCGCCCTCCCGGCACTACCTGATCAGCGAACAACTTCCCGCCCCTGCGTTGGCGTCCGCAGCTGCAACGCTTGGGCACGCCCACGTGGAGCTTGACGAAGACGGCTTGGCGCGAGGACTTTATCTGTTCAATGGCCTGGGCGATCAGCTATGGCCCAGCCTGGCACTGGCGGCCTCTGATACACCGTCACCGGGCCCGGAAATATCCAGTGTGCCGCCCTACACAAACGTCAGACAGCACTACCGCGCCATTCCAATGGCTGGTGGTGCCGGGACGCTGCCTTCCCACTCCTATACCAAGGTGCTTGATGGGCAATTCCCAAAGGATGCTTTCAAAGGGCAAACCGTGTTTGTGGGTGCAACCGCACCGGGTTTTGGCGACATCCTGCCCACCCCGTTTTCGGGCCTCAATCAGCCCATGTCCGGCGTTGAGTTCCACGCCAACAGTTATTCCGCATTGGTGAAAGACGAACTGATATCACGGGTATCGAAGCCTATTGCGATTGGTCTCGCCGTTTTTATCATCGCTCTATTGTCGTTCACCCTACCCCGCATGCGACCGGCACGTAGCATTTTGCTCTGTTTGACGAGCCTCGGCTTATTGGCTCTCCTGCATGCGCTACTGTTGGTCGGAGCCAAGCTCTGGCTACCGATCTCCCACGCCATCGTAATTCCCCTGCTGGCGCTGCCCGTATCCAGCGCACTACGGCTGGCCATGACCAACAGCTTCCTCAACCGGCAGCTTGACGAGCTTGCCCGCGGGCCCACCATGACCCTCGAAGAGCCGTCACTGAGGCACCCACCGCAACTGCTCAGCCATTTCCAGGCCCTGCTTCAACCAGAGGGCTGGCTGTTAGCTGAAGGTGATGACGTGATGACGTCTTCTGGTCTGGCCGCCGATGATATCCCGCCACTGGACACCCCGGGCCAATGGCATCACATTGATGGCCAAAGCTGGGTCAGCCTGATACGCAATGGCGTTACCTACAAAATCGGGCTCAAGCTGCCCAACGACCTGAGCCGGGAGGCCATCCAGCGCTACCTCCGCCGTTTGCCGCTGTCCAGCACCCAGGAGCCGGTGCGTAAAACGGGGCCAAGGGAAAACATCTCCGCTCGAATCGAGCGAGTACGCGTGGCGACCGAGCGCATGAGTCAGATGCAGAGGTTTATCAGGCGCAGCTTCGAACGCATGCCGGACGGCATTATCGTAACCGACGAGTTAGGCGTTATCCGCTTTGCCAACGGCCACATTGAAGAATGGTTTCGTGAACCCATGCCAAGCCTTAGCGGCCTGCCCCTGGCCAGACTTCTGGAGGGACATGACCCACGGGACAATCCGCCCTGGCATGAAACCGTCTCGGAAACCCTCACGCTGGCTCAGAGCCGCACAGTGGACCTACGGATTCGCGATATGGATTTCCTGATTCACTTCGCGCCGTTTTCACTGCCTGACAGCGATCAGAACGGCATTATCGCCAACATATCGGATATCTCGGAACTCAGGGAACAACAGCGCCAGCACCGGGAGGCCATCGACTTCATTTCTCACGATGTTCGCTCGCCCCTGGTTTCACAACTTGCACTGATCGAACAGCTCAAGCGGAATCGTGGCCATATCGAGCCGGAACAGCTCGACCAATTGGGTCGGCTAGCGAAGCGCAGTTATCATCTTGCTGAAGAATTCGTGCAGCTTGCCAGGGCCGAACAGTTAACCGAAACCCGCTTTTACGAGTGCGAGTTTTTAGCCATTGTTGAGAACGCCCGCGACAGCGTCAGCGAGCAGGCTGCCGAGAAAGGCATTCAGCTGTTACTTCAGGGAACAGAGGATTTATGGCTGAAAGGAAATGCGGAACTGCTTGAACGTGCCGTGATCAACCTTCTGACCAACGCCGTGCAGTACAGCCCATCCGGATCGATCGTCAACATTCAGGTTTTTCAGGCCGGCCATCAGGCGTGCCTGACTGTAAGCGACGAGGGGGAAGGCATTGCTCCGGAAGAAATCCCCTACCTGTTTGATCGCTATCAGCGCCAGAAAAGCAGCGAGCTGTCTGGCAATCATGGCACCGGGCTCGGGCTGTCGTTCGTGAACGTTGTGGTCGAAAAGCATCGCGGTGAAATAACCCTTCGCTCCCGACCCGGGGAAGGGTCGGCCTTTACCCTCAAACTGCCGATTGCGCATCCATTGGGGTAACAGCAAGGCCGAGCATACACTTCATGTCAGAGATCCGTTGTCTGAACTAGATGGTTTTGCTGACCGGCGCCGATGGCGCGCTCATCAAGCCATCAACATCTTCCACCTGAATCGTGAAGTACCAGGTGCCCGCCGACAAGTTCTCAACGTCATAGCTCATCGTTTCCAAGCCTCCGACATTGTCGACTTGAACTTGTTTGTCGAGGTTATTCCTATCCGTTCCGTACCTGATAACGTAGCGCTCCAAATCGTACGGACTTAGATCATCGCCGTTTTCACGATCGGTGGGCGCATTCCAGCTGAGCGACGCCGAGCGGTCAACCACTCCCTCGCCACCACCGCTCGGTGGTGGATTGCCCTCGGAACCACCTGAGCCAACCCCCGTGCTATCGCCTGTACCTGCAGTGCTCTCTGAGCTACCAGAAGAACCGCCCCCACAGCCTGTGAGGACCAATCCTAAAAACAACGCGGCAATCCATGCCTGTGACACTTTGATGACGCGTTTCATATGTATTTCACACCAATAAATTGCCGAATTTGTTAAATTGTATAAAACGTGGGCAAGTATCGATGTGAATGGTGTCATTTCCCAAGTTACGATTTTGTCAATTTTTCGACAGATAACCGTAATGAAGCAACTGAGGATACTGATTAACCGGGCAATTTTTTGCCCGAAAGGCGATAAATGGCGGTTATTTTTGGTACGAAAGTATTAGATTTAAGGAAAGCCGACTGGATAGGAGTTGCAAAAGGGTCGAAAAATATGCAGGGCGGAACTAAATCCTGAAGTAGACCGAACAGGCACAAAAAAAGCCGGTCAAAGACCGGCTTTTTATAAGTGGTAGCGGGGGCAGGATTCGAACCTACGACCTTCGGGTTATGAGCCCGACGAGCTACCAGACTGCTCCACCCCGCATCAAACTGGTTGTTTACCGGGGCTTCCCCCGATCAACGTGCGCGTATACTAAGGATTCGACCGGAACCTGTCAATCGATATTTTCAAACAAGTCGCCAGGATATTGCAGTTCCTGATCCGCGGCGCGGCTGTACAAACCCACGGCATCAATCGCTTCCTGAACCGGGCGGAATGAGCGACGATGGTGAGCGGTTGCACCCAATCTACCAAGCGCTTCGAGGTGTACGGGCGTCGGATAACCCTTGTGGCCTGCAAAGCCGTACTCAGGGAATTCCTCATGGAGCACAGCCATCTCCCTGTCACGAGTCACCTTGGCGACAATGGACGCCGCACTGATGGCCTCCACCCGGCTGTCGCCCTTCACCACTGGCTCAGAGGTCCAACGCCATTTGGGGCAGCGGTTACCGTCCACCAGTACATATTCCGGCTCGACATGCAGGCCCGCCACGGCACGCTCCATAGCCACCATGGTTGCCTGGAAGATGTTCAGCCTGTCAATCTCATCGGCCTCACAGCGCCCCAGGCTCCAGGATACTGCACGCTCAATGATCTGTTCGTAAAGAGCCTCACGGCGCTTGTCCGTCAGCTTTTTCGAATCCGCCAGGCCCGGTATTGGCTTTTCCGGGTTCAGGATAACCGCGGCCGTCACCACAGCCCCAACCAGCGGCCCGCGTCCCACTTCGTCCACACCGGCCAATAGTCGCCCCTGATATTGGCACTCAAACGGCGGTAAGGGGCGCTTACTCATACTGCTCCGCCTTCTATCAATGCGGAGATGGCTGCAGCAGACTGCTCGTCAGCCCCCTGTCGCAACTGTTCATGCAATTGTGAAAAAGCGGCTGTCAACCGGGCGCGTTCGGATTCATTTTCAAGGCGCTCAAGCACGGCTTCTCCGAGAGACTCGGGCGAAGCATCATCCTGCAATAGTTCCGGAACCAGTTGTTCCTTGGCCAGCAGGTTTGGCAAGGCCACATAAGGCACCTTGACCAGCCTTGAGACCAATGCATAGCTGACACGACTCAACCGGTAACCCACCACCATGGGCTTCTTCAGCAACATGGCTTCCAGAGTGGCGGTTCCGGACGCAAGCAATACCACGTCGGACGATGCCATCACCTCTCTCGAACGACCTCGCACAATGGTCACCGCCAGTTTCACGTCCAGGGCTTCCACCAGTGCCCGAACCTGCTTTTCCCGATCCCGGTTTACGCAAGGAATCACCAGTTGCAAATCCGGACGCCTGCCCTGGATCCAACGGGCGGCCTCCAGAAAAAGAGTACCCAGACGCTCCACTTCCCCGCCCCGGCTCCCCGGAAGAATGGCCAGCACCGGCGCATCTTCCAGAAGCCCCAGGGACTGACGGGCACCAGCTGTATCAGGCATCATTGGAATGCGGTCCGCCAGGGGGTGCCCTACAAAGGCCACGGGCACGCCGTGCTCTTCGTAGAAACGGGCCTCAAACGGGAACAGGGTAAGCATAAGGTTGACAGATTTGGCGATCGTGAAGATCCGCTTTTGCCGCCAGGCCCAGACGGACGGGCTAACATAATGGGCGGTCGGAATACCGGCATCACGACACCTGCGCTCAATACCCAGGGTAAAGTCCGGGGAGTCGATACCAATGACGACGTCCGGCGGTGTCGCCAGCAGGTAGTTCATCAGCCGTGCGCGAATATCGAACAGCTCCCGTATTCGCCCGAGCACTTCGACGAGCCCCATCACTGACAGCCGTTCCATAGGAACGAGAGAGTGGAAGCCTTCCGCGATCATTTCATCGCCACCAATGCCGACAAACCGCGCGTTCGGATACCTGAGCCGCAGGGAACGGATCAGCCCGGCGCCGAGGATATCTCCTGACGCCTCTCCGGCCACGATGGCGAAAGTCACTTTGCGGGTGCTGGCTACAGAGTTTTCGTGATGGTCCGTCACCGGGGCATTCACTCCCTGGTTAGCGGATGATGCCGCGGTGTGCACCACGAAGGGAATCGATCAGGGGCGTAACTTCGGGAATATCGGAGTAGGCTTTTTCGAGCTCTTCAACGGCTTGTTCCGTAGTCAGGCCCTGACGATAGATAACCTTGTAAGCACGACGGAGTGCCAACAACACCTCCTTGCTGAAACCACGGCGGCGCAAGCCTTCCACGTTCATACCAAACGGCTGTGCAGATTGCCCGCTTGCCATGATGTACGCAGGGATGTCTTTCAGCACAATACTTCCACCAGCACTCATGCTGTGGGTTCCAATATGACAGAACTGATGAACCATGGTGCCGCCACCCAGTATCGCGAAGTCACCAACGGACACATGGCCGGCCAATGTCGCACAATTGGCCAGGATGGTGTTATTGCCAATAATGCAGTCATGCGCCACATGCACGTAGGCCATGAGCAGATTGCCATTGCCGATACAGGTTTCACCACGATCCTGAACCGTGCCCCGATGAATGGTGCAGTTCTCACGGATGATATTGTCATCACCGATAACCAGCGTGGTTGGCTCACCCGCGTATTTTTTGTCCTGGCATTCTTCCCCGACACTGGAAAACTGAAATATGCGGTTATTGCGGCCGATTCTCGTTGGGCCCTTGATGACCACGTGGGACATCACTTCAGTCCCCTCTCCGATCTCAACGTTCGGGCCGATGTAGCTCCATGGGCCAACCGTTACGTTGTCGGCAAGCTTGGCAGAGGGGTCCACAATCGCCTGAGGATGGACTCCCGACCATTCTTTTGTCGCCATCAAACTTCTCTCTCAGCGGTCAATATTTCTGCCACACAGACGACTTCATCATCAACCAGTGCGCGGCACTCGAATTTATAGATTCCACGCTTTCCGGAAATAACCTGTGACTCCATGCACAGCCTGTCCCCCGGCACCACGGGGCGCTTGAAACGCGCTTTACTGGAACCAGCCAGGTATTGTACCACGCCGTCTGAGGGTTTCCGGCCAACCGTCACAAAGCCGAGAATACCTGAAAGCTGCGCCATGGCTTCGATGATCAGCACGCCCGGCATAATGGGGTTATTGGGAAAGTGGCCGGTAAAAAAAGGCTCATTAAGGGAGATATTCTTATAGCCCTTGATGAATTGTCCTTTTTCCAGCTCTGTTACCCGATCAACCAGCAAAAACGGGTAGCGATGGGGCAGGTATTCCATGATCTCGTCGATATACATCATCAGTAGCGGCCTCAGCCTTCCATTTTCTTTTCCAGTTCTTTAAGCCGACGCGCCAAGGCATCAAGCTGACGGAAACGCACAGCATTTTTACGCCATTGCCGGTTGCTGTCGGCGCTGGTTCCAGACGAATACACGCCGGGCTCCCGAATGTCACCAGAAACCAGCGTCATGCCGGTCAGGTGGACCTGATCCGCAATCGTAAGGTGCCCTGCCACACCCGATTGGCCGCCAAAAACACAGTGGCTGCCAATACGTGTGCTACCCGCGATACCCACCATCGCCGCCATGGCACTGTGATCACCAATACTGACGTTGTGCGCAATCTGAATCAGGTTATCGAGCTTCACGCCATCGCCAATGATCGTGTCGTCCAAGGCTCCCCGATCAATTGTGGTGTTCGCACCCACTTCAACATCGTCCCCCAGAATGACCCGGCCAAGCTGGGCTATTCGATGCCAGGCTCCTTTCTCATTAGCAAACCCGAAACCGTCGGAACCGATGACCGCACCACTGAGGATATGGCAACGTTTACCCATAACGATATCGTGGGCCAGGGTTACCCGTGGACGCAGTATAGTCTGCTCGCCAATCTGACACCGGGCTCCAATAACACAGCCGGCGCCCACGACAACGTTTTCGCCCACGACAGCCTCAGCCTCAATAACAGCCTGAGGGCCGATGCAGGCCGTATCCGAGACCCTCGCGGAAGACGCCACAACGGCCGACGGGTGAATACCAGGCTCTGGAACTGGCGCCGGGTCAAACCAATGGCTCAGGCGAGCATAGCCGAGGTAGGGGTTATCCAGTAACAGGACGTTGGTAGGACACTGGTCCGCAGTCGATTGCGAGAGTATAACCGCTGAAGCGCTGGTCTCCGTCAGGTAGCGACCGTACGACGGGTTGGCCAGGAAGGCTATCTGGCCCGGAGAAGCCGCCTGAAGCGTCGCAAGCCCGTTGATTTCCGTATCGGGATTGCCCTTGAGCTCCGCGCCAAGCTCAGAAGCAATGTCGCCCAGCCGGTACGAACGCTTTGTCATTGTCAGCTCCACAAGGTTTATCCGGGCGGGCCATTATCCGGCCCTCCGTATCAGCGGTCCAGTTTCTCTAGCAACTCTTCTGTCAGATTCATTTCAGGCTTGACATACACCACCGCCTCGCTGGGCAGGATCATGTCCAGATTGTTCTCTTCCAGGAGCTCCTTAACCGCTGCGTCTACCTCCGGGCGGGCTTCTTCGAGGAACTGTTGCTTGCGATTGGCCACAGTGGAGTCCAGGCGCTGCTTGAGGAAATTGAATTCCTTAACTTTCTCCTGGAACTCAGCAGCCATCTGTTGGCGCTCGGACTCATTCATCATGGCACCGTCTTTCTCAAGCCGTTCCTTGAGCTTGCGGGCGGCCTCCTGGGCTTCACGAACCTTGGCTTCCTCTCCAGCGAAATCTTTCTGCAGTGTCTCGCTGAACGCGCGCGCATCGCTGGACGAGAACAAGGCCTGGCGAAGGTCAACCACACCTATTCTGGTTTCGGCAGCAGCCGGGAATGCGATCAGCAGCATTGACAGAATCGCTGCAACGGAATATCGGAACATGTTGTTTCTCCTGTTTATCATTGTCTTTCGCACCCCCTCCGGCCCTGACGATCAGAAGGTCTGGCCGAGGGAGAACTGGAACACCTGAGTGTCATCACCGCTCTTGTCGTTCAAAGGTTTGGCAAGACTGAACGCCAGCGGTCCTACTGCCGTGATCCACTGGAATCCTACACCGGCCGACAGGCGAATTTCATCCAGGGCCGGATCAAAATTCCTATCGGCATCAAAAACCTGACCCGCATCCACGAAGAACGCGGTTCTCATGGAACGGGTATCCCCAGCAAACGGTGTGGGGAAAATCAGTTCCAGGCTGCCTTCCGTCAACAAGCTACCACCGAAGGGGTCCGGATCGGAGAAGTCGTTCGGCGCATTGGTAGCAAGCGGGCCGAGAGAGTTTGCCTCATATCCGCGCACCGAACCATATCCACCGGCGTAGAAGTGCTCGTAGAACGGCATCACGCTTCGGCCGTTGTAACCGTCCCCGTAACCAATCTCCGAACGCGCCCTGAATACCCAGGTCTGATTATCATTCAGTGGCTGGTAGAACTCGGTTTTCTGATTCAGCTTATAGAATGTCAGGTCGCTGCCGGGCACCGCTACATCAGCGGATAACGACAGGCTATAGCCGTCCGTTGGAAGCACACCCCTATTTAGTGTGCTGCGCCGCCACGAACCGAACAGGAAATAATTGTTGAAATCGTTGCCTTCTTCATCAATGAAGGTTTTGACCTCTTCTGAGGTGAATGCACCCTCCTTCACCTTGGACAACGTATAACCAAGCCCGAAATTAAGGCGGGTAATGTTGTCCGTAGGATAACCGAAGGTGAGGCGGCCGCCGTACTCATCCAGCAGGTAAGAGGAAATATCCTGTTCTTCAAAGTCGGTTTCACGGGCAAACACGCTGAAACCACGGCTGACGCCATCCACGGTGTAGTATGGGTCCTGGTAGGAAAAATTGGCACTCTTGATGGAGTCACTGACGTTGACGCCAAAGGAGACACGCTTGCCGCTGCCAAAGAAGTTGTTCTCGGACACGTTAGCGCCCAGGATTACCCCGGAGGCCTGCGAGAAGCCGACAGACGCCGACAGACTGCCGGTTGCCTGTTCCGCCACGGAATAGTTAACGTCCACCAAATCATCCGTACCGGGCACAGGAACCGTCTCCACATCGACGGTTTCGAAGAAGCCAAGTCGCTCCAGCTTTGTTTTCGAGAATTCGATCCGGTCGGTGGAGGCGACGCCACCTTCCATCTGGGTCATTTCCTGGCGCAACACATCGTCCCGGGTGGAGACGTTGCCATCAAAATTGATGCGCCGGACATACGCCCGCTTACCAGGCTCCACGAAGAAGGTTACTGACGCTGTATTGTCATCGGCAGGCTCCGGCACCGCATTCACGTTTGCAAACGCATAACCTTCGCGGCCAAGACGACGGGAAAGCGCTTCCGAAATCGCCGTCATCCGGGAACGAGAGAACACGTCGCCCTCTTCAATGGGAATAAGCTCCCGCAGCTCTTCCTCAGGTACGATCAGCTCACCGCGCAGGTTGACGTCTGACACCGTGTATTGAGGCCCCTCGTTCAACGAGATGGCAATAAAAACCTGTTTCTTGTCGGGAGAAATCGAGACCTGGCTGGACTCAACCGTAAAGTCGATGTAGCCGCGGTCAAGGTAGAAGGACCGCAGTGACTCCAGGTCGCCGCTCAGGCGCTCCCGGGCATACTTGTCAGCACTGGTGATGGAATTCCACCAACTGGTGGTCTGGAGCTCAAACAGATCCAGCAGCCGCTCGTCGTCAAACGCGTCGTTACCCACAATATTGATGTGCTGGATAGCCGCAACCGTACCTTCGTTAATGTCCAGCTTGATGGCAACGCGATTGCGGGGAAGGTCCTCGGCGGTGGCTTTCACCCGCGCATTGTAACGACCCTGACTGATGTAGGACCGGAGAATCTCAAGCTCCAGTCGCTCAAGGGTCGCCCTGCGAAATACCTGCCCCTCCTGGAGACCCGCTCCGGATAGCGCATCCATCAGCATGGGGGTTTCGATGTTCTTGTTGCCTTCAATGTCTATGGACGTGATTGAA
Source organism: Marinobacter sp. UBA2688 (assembly GCF_002352785.1). Taxonomy (NCBI): domain Bacteria; kingdom Pseudomonadati; phylum Pseudomonadota; class Gammaproteobacteria; order Pseudomonadales; family Marinobacteraceae; genus Marinobacter; species Marinobacter sp. UBA2688. The sequence continues at coordinate 34,000 of NZ_DELU01000013.1, read as the reverse complement.
GGTCGCTCCTGAACCGTAAGGATCAGCACACCACCATCACGGCTGGCTTTGATATCGGTAAACAGGCCGGTGCGAAACAGGTCTTTGATCGCATCGGACAGCTCCACCTCATCGACCGGCTCCCCGATCGAAACGGGAAATGCGGAAAATACCGTCCCTGCGGATACCCGCTGAAGGCCTTCTACCTCGATATCGGATACGGTGAATTCATCAGCCAGTGCCGGTTTTATGGTTGAGGTGGCGACTACCAAGCCTACAGCTATACCCAGAAGAGAACGTCTCATTCAATAATTTCGCCTGTTGATGCGCGTAAGGAGTTCGCAATTCTCACAACCGCATCAGGTCGTTGTAAAGTGCGAACACCATTAATGTAAGGATCATTGCCATTCCAATACGCAGTCCGAACGCCTGGGCCTGCTCTGATAGAGGCTTCCGGCGGATGGCTTCAATGGTGTAATAGACAATATGCCCACCATCAAGAACCGGTATTGGCAGAAGGTTCAGCACCCCAAGACTGACACTGAGGTAGGCAAGAAAACGAATAAAGTCTTCGAAACCGGAACTTACACTGGCTTCCGCTATCCTGGCAATGGTAATCGGGCCACTAAGGTTAGTGGGAGAAAGCAATCCGGTCACCATTTTTTTGATCGCGACCAGGGTCAATCGAGTGTCACCCCAGGTTTCGGAAACCGCGTTGGGAATCGCTGCCAGGGGACCATAACTGACATCCCTGAGTACGTGATCAGGCCAGGTCACCTCGCTGACACCCGCACCCACAAAACCGGTAACACTGCCATCGTCTGCCGTTCTTTCCGCGGGCGTCACACGGATTTGTTCCATGCGGCCATCGCGTTCGACCGTTAGCTCCAGGGGCTTTTCGGGCGCCTCGCGTATGAACGCCACCAGTTCGAACCAATCCGCTACTGGCTTTTCGTCCACC
>NZ_DELU01000013.1:0-32913 GCF_002352785.1 Marinobacter sp. UBA2688 | reverse complement strand
CTCGGTCGCCGGATTTCAACCCGCCGGCCTCAGCCCGGCCACCCGGTGATATCTCCCCCAGCACTGCCGGTACGTCGGGCCGCCAGGGCGTCACACCAAACTCATTCAACGGGTTCGGCGTGTCCTTACTTAGACTCCAGCCATCCAGAGCTCCCCGCAGAGTCCCGCGGTTACCGTTCTGCGAGACATCGATGGTTACCTCACCAAACTCACCCGTGCGCTCAAGCAAGCGCATGTTCACGTCGCGCCAGGATGTCACACGACGGCCGTCGACCTGGTGGATTTCCATGCCGCTGGTGAGCCCGACCCGTTCCGCGACACTGCCCTGACTGACGTCGCCTACAATGGGCGCAACCGTGGTGAAACCAACCACGCTGAGCAGCCAGTAGGCAGCAATGGCAAACAGGAAATTCGCTATGGGCCCAGCGGCAGCAATAGCGATACGTTTCGATGGGGGCTTGGCATTGAACGCCTGATCCTTGAGCTCTTCGGGCACCGGCCCTTCCCGCTCATCCAGCATTTTCACGTAGCCACCGAGAGGGATCGCCGCAACCGCAAACTCGGTGCCCTGCCGGTCGTACCACGAAAACAGAGGCTTCCCGAAACCAACAGAAAACCGCAAAACCTTGACACCGCAGCGGCGAGCCACCCAAAAGTGACCAGCTTCATGGAGCGTCACCAGAATGCCCAGCGTGAGTATCAACGCCAATACGGTTTCAACGATCTGCATAATGCTCTCTGTTGGTGATGATAGAACCGCCTCTCAGGACTCGCATGGTTCAGACAGCCAGCGCCTGTATCTGTTCCCGTGCGACAGCCCTGCCCTCGGCATCCTTCGCGAAGATGGTATCGAAACTGTCTGCCGGTACAACCTCGGTGGCTGCCAACGTACGCTCTATGATAAGGGGGATATCCGCAAAACACAGGTTACCGGAAAGAAAGGCCGACACAGCCTCTTCGTTCGCAGCATTCATTACCGCTGGTGCCGTTCCACCCTCGTGGAACGCCTCCGCTGCTAACCTCAGGCACGGAAAGCGCTCCAGGTCCGGGCGCTCAAAGTGAAACTGCCCGATGCGAAACAGATCCAGCGGAGCAACACCGGCTTCAATTCTTTCGGGCCACGCGAGACCGTTAGCAATGGGTGTGCGCATGTCGGGACTACCAAGCTGCGCCAGAACGGACCCATCGGCGTACTCAACCATCGAATGAATGATGCTCTCCGGGTGGACATGCACTTCAATCATTTCCGGCGTGGTATTGAACAGCCAGCATGCTTCTATCAGCTCCAGCCCCTTGTTCATCAAGGTCGCGGAATCGACTGAGATCTTCTGCCCCATCGACCAGTTGGGGTGATTGCAGGCCTCGGCAGGCAGCACATTGCGCAGGGATTCGGCCGAGTGAGTTCGAAACGGCCCACCGGAGGCAGTAAGCAGAATGCGAGTAATACCCGCACCACGGGTATCCCGGATCTTGTCCGGCGGCATACATTGGAAGATGGCGTTATGTTCACTGTCGATCGGCAGAACGTCTGCACCCGACGCCAGAACGGCATCCATAAACAGCTTGCCCGACATAACCAGTGCTTCCTTGTTGGCAAGCAAAACGCGCTTACCCGCCCTCACTGCAGCAAGCGTAGGCGGTAATCCCACGGCTCCAACGATCGCCGCCATAACCGTATCGGAATCATCATCGCCCGCAACCTGGCATAACGCTTCCGAGCCGCCGAGAACCAGGACGGCAGGCAAATCACTTAACGCACGGGACAACGCTTCAGCCGCATTTTCATCGGCCATGACGGCATACCTCGGACGAAACTCATGGCAGAGTTCCACCATGCTGTCGACACTGGTACTGGCGGTTAGCGCTGAAACCGAAAACCGGTCCGGGTGGCGACGAATCACATCGAGTGTACTCAGGCCAATGGAGCCCGTCGCACCAAGTATCGAAACACGACGTTTCACAATAGTCACCATTGCCCCGTCGTCAACCAACCCATCAGCGTGATGATCAGGGCGAACACCGGGATGGCAGCCGTCAGGCTGTCGATTCTGTCCATGATACCGCCATGGCCCGGCAATAGCTGACTGCTATCCTTAATACCCCTGAAACGTTTCAGCATGCTTTCCAGCAGATCGCCAAGCACGGAAACGGCACCGGTAATCAGGCTGGCAACAACCAGAAGCAGCAACTGCATGGTGGTGGCTGAGGCCAGCACACTGATCACAATTGCGAAGATCGCGACCGCCACCAGACCACCCCAGACACCCGCCCAGGATTTTCCCGGACTGACCCTGGGTGCAAGCTTCGCTTTGCCAAACGCACGGCCGGCAAAATAGGCGCCGATATCCGCGACCCAGACCACGCAGAAAACATAAAGAATCAGTAGGAGGTTATTGGCACTGTCGCCGAACTGAAAGCCGCCAGTGCGAAGATGGTTAAGCCCTACCCACGCGGGAACCAGCACCAACAGGCCCATCAGGGCACGGGCAGGCACGCCGCCCCAGCGCTCTGAACCGCCGGGGTAGTTTCTTACCAGCAGGAAACTCAGTACCCACCAGAACAATGCCAGCCAAAGCACCGCAACTGCCGGAACGTTCAGCAGTCCGTACAGCACCGCCGCGACCACAAGGGCATATACAACACGGGCCGCGGGCGCAGTCAGGCCGGACATGTTGGCCCACTCCCAGGCACCAACGGTAATAATGGCCCCGGTAAACAGGGCGAACCCCAGGGGCGGCAGGAAGAAAATTCCGCCAATCGCGATGGGGGCCAGGATAAGCGCGGTAATAATACGGGTTTTAAGCACGATATCGTTCGCTATCTTGTCGTTATTGTTCTGACGAAACGCTGGCTATCTGGTCGTCTGTCTGACCAAAACGGCGTTTCCGACCCGCATATGCCTGCAACGCCTGCCCCATTTCCTGCGCCTGGAAATCGGGCCAGTAAACGGGAGAAAAATACAGTTCGGTATAGGCCAGGTGCCAGAGCATGAAGTTGCTGATGCGTTGCTCGCCAGCCGTACGAATCATCAGGTCCGGCATGGGCAAGTCACCAATAGACAGATGTTGCTGAATAAGGTCATCGGTGATGTCGGAGGGCGCCAGCTCTCCAGAACGGACCTTCTCAGCCACTTTACGACTGGCTTGGGTGATATCCCAATGCCCGCCATAATTAGCGGCGATAACCAGCGTCATCCGGGTATTGTCGCGAGTAAGCGCCTCGGCGCGCTCCATATGTTCCTGCAGGTTTGTACTAAACGCGGAGCGATCGCCGATAATGCGCAGGCAGATGTCGTTGCGGTGCAACTTTTTGACTTCCCGCTCCAACGCAAACAGGAACAGGCGCATCAGGGCCGACACTTCATCCTCGGGACGGCGCCAGTTCTCGCTGGAAAACGCAAACAGGGTAAGTACCTCCACCCCTTCCCGGGCACAGGTTTCAACCACTGATCTCACTGCTTTTACGCCGGCCTTGTGGCCGGCGACACCTTTCAGTCGCCGGGCTTTTGCCCAGCGATTGTTACCATCCATGATAATGGCCACATGCCGGGGCCGGCTACCAGCCGAAACCGGAATCTCTGCGGATACACTTTCCGTCATGCAATCCCCTGTTCAGCCGATACCGGACAACTGCAATGGCACCGGCTGATCATTGTGCTGAATTGGACCGGCTGATCAGACAGCCATCAGGTCCTCTTCCTTGGCCTTGAGCTGCTTCTCGATCTCAGCGATATAACGGTCGGTCAACTTCTGGATCTCTTCCTCACCGAAGCGCTCTTCGTCTTCATTGATGTCTTTTTCCTTCAGCAGCTCCTTCAGCGTGCTGTTGGCATCACGACGCGCGTTGCGGACGGAAACCTTGCCGTGCTCCGCATCAGCCCTGGCCTGCTTGACCATTTCCTTACGGGTTTCCTCGGTCAGCATCGGCATGGGAATTCGAATAACCTCACCGTTGTTGGAAGGGTTCAGACCCAGATCCGACATCATGATCGCTTTTTCGATCTTCGGTAACAGCGGCTTTTCCCAGGGCGACACAGCCAACGTACGGTTATCCTCAACGTTCACGCTCGCCACCTGCTTGAGCGGTGTCTCCTGGCCGTAGTAATCCACGGTTACGCTGTCCAGGATGGACGGATGTGCTCTCCCGGTACGGATCTTGTTGAAAGCCCAGCTCAGGGATTCAAGGCTTTTCTTCATCTTCTTTTCAGCATCAGCTTTAATATCGTCAATCACTGCAGCGTCCTCGGATTCGTTGTACAAAATGTCTCAATCAGATTATTCAATCAGTGTGCCTTCCGACTCTCCGGTCACGATACGGGTCAGCGCGCCAGAGCGGTTCATGTCGAAGACCCGGAGAGGCATGCCATGATCTCGCGCAAGGCATATAGCGGTCAGATCCATCACGCCCAGCTTTTTGTCCAGCACTTCGTCATAGGTGAGACGATCGTATTTTTCCGCAGTCGGATCCTTGTAGGGATCGGCGGAATAAACGCCATCAACCTTGGTTGCCTTCAGCACGGCATCCGCTTCAATTTCGATTCCCCGCAAGCAAGCGGCTGAGTCGGTCGTAAAGAACGGGTTACCGGTGCCTGCACAGAAAATCACCACATCGCCGTCTTTCAGGTCGCGTACCGCCCGGCGGCGATCATAATGCTCAACAATACCACTCATAGGGATGGCGGACATAACCCGGGTACGGATATTGGATCGCTCCAGGGCGTCACGCATAGCCAGTCCATTCATGACCGTTGCCAGCATGCCCATATGGTCGCCGGTCACCCTGTCCATGCCAGCGGCGTTCAACGCCGCACCGCGAAACAGATTGCCGCCGCCAACGACCAGGCCTACCTGAACACCAATGCCAATGAGCGAACCAATATCCAATGCCATCCGATCAAGCACTTTTGGATCAATGCCAAAATCGTGCTCGCCCATCAAGGCTTCACCACTGAGTTTGAGCAGGACGCGTTTGTATCTGGGCTGGGTATTGGACGACTTCGGCATGAGGATCCCCTTCTATGTGTCTGGCTTGGTGCCTGGCAGGACAAGCTTCTCAGGCTTGTATCTGACATACTCCTCAATAAAAAGGGGTATCTCAGATACAAGCCCGCCACGAGAACCGGAAAATTCCGGCTAACGTGGCAGACTTGGAAGGTGCCCCGGACATCGCCCTGGCACCTGTCAGAAGGATCAGGACTTGCCGGTACCTGCCGCAGCAGCGACCTCTGCCGCAAAATCCACTTCTTCCTTCTCGATACCTTCACCGACTTCCAGGCGAACAAAGCTAACCAGCTCACCGCCGTTGTCCTTAATCAGCTGACCCACGCTTTGGTCAGGATTCTTGACGAACGGCTGCTCGACCAGGCTGTTCTCCGCCAGGAATTTCTTGATCCGGCCACCCATCATCTTTTCGACGATTTCAGCAGGCTTGCCTTCCATATCAGGCTGGGCCTTGATGACCGCTTTTTCTTTCTCAAGCTCGTCGGCCGGCATGTCTTCCGGCTTGCCAACCCGCGGGTTAACAGCGGCAACGTGCATGGCAACGTCCCGAGCAACTTCAGCGCTGCCTGCGGTGAGGGCCACAACAGACGCAATCTTGTTGGTGCTGTGAACGTAAGCACCCACAACCGGGCCTTCCACCCGTACGATACGACGAACGGTGATGTTCTCGCCGATCTTCTGAACCAGCGCTTCACGCTTGGCTTCCAGATCGCCTTCCATCAGTTCGGCAACGTCTGTTCTGCTGTTCTCAAACGCAACATTCAGAACGTCGTTGGCGAAATTCATGAAGTTGTCATCACGAGCAACAAAATCAGTCTCGGAGTTCACTTCCAGGATGTAAGCGACAGTGTTGTCGTCAGACACCTTGATCAGGGAAACACCTTCAGCAGCGGTACGACCCGCCTTCTTGGCAGCCTTCAGGCCGGAAGACTTACGCAGCTCTTCAATTGCGGCATCAACGCTTCCGCCAGCTTCCACCAATGCCTTTTTGCATTCCATCATGCCAAGGCCGGTGCGCTCACGAAGCTCTTTGACCATTGCAGCAGTAATTGCAGCCATGTTCATTCCTCTTAACTGTTCCGAATTCTGGACCGGTGTGCCCGGAGGTAAACTACGGGCACACCCTACAACCTGTTCGCGAAGGAACTATTACTCCGCAGCGGGAGCAGCACCTTCCGCGTCTTCGCTGACTTCTACAAACTCGTCAGCGCCGGCACCGGCAGACTGGGCCGCTTCGATGCAGGTTTCAGCAACGGCCTGCACGTAAATCTGGATCGCGCGGATGGCATCGTCGTTGCCCGGAATCACGTAATCAACGCCGTCAGGGTCGCTGTTGGTATCAACAACGCCGATCACAGGAATGCCCAGCTTGTTGGCTTCCTTGATGGCGATACGCTCGTGGTCAACATCGATCACGAACATGGCGTCCGGCAGGCCACCCATGTCCTTGATACCGCCGATTGAACGCTCAAGACGGTCCATTTCGCGGGTACGATCCAGAGCTTCTTTCTTGGTCAGCTTGTCGAACGTACCGTCCTGGCTCTGTGCTTCCAGGTCGCGATAGCGACGGATTGACTGGCGAATGGTCTTGTAGTTGGTCAGCATGCCGCCCAACCAGCGATGGTTCACGTATGGCTGACTGGAGCGCAGTGCTTCTTCCTTGATGATCTTGGCCGCCGCACGCTTGGTGCCAACGAACAGGATCTTGTTCTTGTTGCCCGCGAGGTTATGAACGAAGTTCAACGCATCGTTCATGGCAGGAACAGTCTGCTCAAGGTTGATGATATGAATCTTGTTGCGAGCGCCGAAGATGAACTTCGACATTTTCGGGTTCCAGTAACGAGTCTGGTGACCGAAGTGGGCGCCTGCTTTCAGCAGGTCACGCATATTTACCTGAGCCATGATATTTACCTTTTTAGCTTCGGGTTAGTCCTCCACACGTCCGATTGCCCCAACCTGGCTCCGTCGCCTTTATATAGAGACAACATGAGCAGGCACCCTGGGACAACGTGCCGACGTGTGTGCGAATTTGCCGGATTTGTTTCCAGCGGGCGCGTTTATACCATAAATCGCCCGCCGGATTCCATTAATTTGTGTCCCGTAAAGCACGGCAAAACCGCCTCTTCCTTGTACCGGGCAACACTCCCCCTTAAAATGCGTGTTTGATCCAAATCAACGGGAACCCCAATGCAGGTATCGATCAAGACTCCGGAAGAAATCGAGAAGATGCGTGTCGCTGGCCGCCTGGCGGCCGAAGTTCTTGAGATGATTGGCGAACACGTCAAACCGGGCGTAACAACCGAGAAGCTCGACAGTATTTGCCACGCTTATATGGTGGACGAGCAAAAGACCATTCCGGCGCCGCTGAACTACAAGGGTTTCCCGAAATCGGTATGCACCTCAGTGAATCATGTGGTCTGCCACGGCATCCCGAACGAGAAAAAGGTGCTGAAGGACGGTGACATCGTCAATATCGACGTCACGGTAATCAAAGACGGATGGCACGGTGATACCAGCAAGATGTTCATCGTCGGCAAGCCCAAGCCCGGCAGCGAACGCCTGATCCAGATCACCCAGGAGTGTCTGTATAAAGGTATTGAACTGGTGAAGCCTGGCGCCCGGCTGGGCGACATTGGTCACGTGATCCAGCAGCATGCTGAGAAGCATCGCTATTCTGTGGTCCGGGACTATTGCGGCCACGGCATTGGAAAGGTGTTTCACGAAGACCCTCAGGTGATGCACTACGGCAAGCCCGGCACCGGGATGGAGCTGCAGGAAGGCATGACCTTTACCATCGAACCGATGATTAACCAGGGAAAGTACCACACCAAGCTGCTGCCGGATGGCTGGACCGTGGTGACCAAGGATCATAAGCTCTCCGCGCAATGGGAGCACACTATCCTGGTGACGTCGGACGGCTACGAAGTACTGACCAAGCGCACGGAAGAGTCATTCTAGGTGGACCTCAGCGAACTGGAATCCAGGATAAGCAACGACATCTCACCTGTTGTAGCAGCCCGGGAGCTGTTGAAGGAACGCTACAACGCAGACGCAGAAGCGTTCCGGCAGGGAGCTGATGTTCGCGCACTGGTCCATTCCCGGTCCGGAACCCTGGATACCGTTCTTGTCCTGATCTGGAACCGCTACGCCTTTGCCGCCTCTGCCGATATCTCTCTCGTTGCAGTCGGCGGCTATGGCCGGGGAGAGCTTCACCCTCACTCCGATATTGATCTGTTGATCCTCACCCGGAGCGGTATAGAAGAGAACTGGCAGGAAGACCTTGGCGCCTTCATAACACTCCTGTGGGACCTGAAGCTGGATATCGGCCACAGCGTCCGCAGCATTCAGGAAAGCATGGATGCCGCCAGAGAAGACGTCACGATTCTCACCAACCTGTTGGAAACCCGCACCATCGCCGGCCCGGATGACTTACGCGACGAACTCAGTCATCAGGTTTATTCAGACGCCATCAGCTCTGACCGCGATTACTTCATCGCCAAACGGGAAGAGCAAAAGCAGCGCCACGCGAAATACGGGGACACGGAGTACAACCTTGAGCCCAATGTAAAAGGCTCTCCAGGCGCGCTGCGGGATATACAGACCATCGGCTGGATTACCAAGCGACACTTCGGCCTGCAGAATATCGCGGATCTGACACGCTTCAGCATCCTGACCGAAGAAGAGCACCGGATACTATTGCAGGGCGAAACCTTCCTGTGGCGACTTCGCTTCGGCCTGCAGCTGATTGCCGACCGCAACGAGAATCGCCTCCTGTTTGACCATCAACGGGCACTCGCCCAGATGTTGGGTTACAAGGATGAGGGCAAGCGGCTGGGCGTCGAGTTGATGATGCAGTCCTACTACCGCACCGTGCTGGCCCTGGCGGAGCTGACCGACGTTATTCTTCAGTACTACGACGAGGCCATCCTCGGCGCCGGAAGTGACGACGACATCCTGCCCCTGAACAAGCGCTTCCAGATTCGCAACTACTACATTGAAGCCGTCAACAATCAGGTCTTCGCCTACGCGCCCTATGCCATCATGGAAATATTCGTTCTGATGGCGCAGCATCCGGAGATCAAGGGCATCCGCGCCACCACCATCCGCTCACTGCGGGCGCACCGCCACCTGATTGATGACGCTTTCCGCTCGGATCTGGCCGTTACATCCCTGTTCATGGAACTGCTGCGGACGCCCCACGCCCTCGACCAGACCCTGTCGGCTATGAAGAAATACAACGTGCTGGGCCGCTACCTCCCCGAATTTGGCCAGATCATCGGCCAGATGCAGCACGACCTGTTCCACATCTACACCGTGGACGCCCACACCATGCGGGTGATCCGCAACATGGTGCGGCTGGACAGCGCCGACGCCCGCAATGAATACCCGTTGGCATCCCGACTGATTCACAGGCTACCAAAACTCGAAACCCTGTATATTGCGGGCCTCTATCATGATGTGGCCAAAGGCCGGGGTGGCGATCACTCAGAGCTGGGCGCAATTGATGTCGAGAGCTTCTGCGAACGCCATCACCTCAGCGAGCGGGACACCCAACTGGCCTCCTGGCTGGTGGAAAATCATTTGCTGATGTCGATGACCGCCCAGCGCAAGGACATCTCCGACCCGGACATCATTCACGGCTTTGCCCGCGCCGTGCCCAGCCAGGTGCACCTGGACTACCTTTACGTGCTGACGGTGTGCGATATCAGCGCCACCAACCCAAAGCTTTGGAACACCTGGCGCGCCTCGCTGTTGCGTCAGCTTTACATCGAGACCAAGCGGGCACTCAGACGCGGCTCGGAAACGCCGGTAGACCGTCAGGAATGGGTGCGCGCCACTCAGTCCGAGGCACGGGAGATTCTCCACGCCCAGAATATGACGGACGAACAGATCGACGGAATCTGGGAAACTCTGGACGAAGACTACTTCCTGCAGGATTCCACGGTAGACATTGCCTGGCAGACCGCTGCCATCATCCGCCATGGCGATGATCCCGACCCGCTGGTGCTGATTCGTGACACCCGGGGCGGCCCTACTGACGGCTACTCCCAGATCATCATTTATATGAGTGACCGTATTGACCTGTTCGCGGCCACCACGGCGGTGCTGGAACAACTTAACCTCAACATCGTCGATGCTCGCATCAGCTCAAGCGAAGGCCCCTTCTCCATCAGTTCCTACATTGTTCTGGACGAGAAAGGCAAACCCCTGGGCATTGACCCGGCCCGCAAGGATCGGGTTCGCATGCGCCTGATTGAGGAACTGGATGACCCGGAAGATTACCCTGACATCATCCACCGCCGCACTCCCAGACAGCTGAAGCACTTTGCCTTCCCCACGGAAGTGACCTTCTCCAATGACACCATCAACCAGCGCACGGTGATGGAAGTGATCACACCGGACCGCCCGGGGTTGCTGGCCCGCGTTGGACAGGTATTGTTGGAGCATCGCGTGCGGCTAACCAACGCCAAGATTGCGACGCTGGGTGAACGGGTGGAAGACGTATTCTTTGTAACCGACGAGCACGGCGAGCAGATCAGCGACCCCGCAGTCTGCCAGGCCCTGCAGCAGGATCTTTGCCAAATGCTGGATGACACCCAATGAACCCCGACCTGGACAGGCTACACCCCTACCCGTTCGAGAAATTGACCAAACTCAAGTCCGGCATCAGCGTTCCCAAGGACCTGACGTCGATTTCCCTGGGCATTGGTGAGCCCAAGCATCCGTCTCCGGAATTCGTCAAACAGGTGATCTCGGATAATCTGGACAAACTCGCCAATTACCCTACAACGAAAGGCACCGACGAACTGCGTCAGGCCATCGCGCGCTGGGCCACCCGCCGCTTTGAACTGACACCCGGATCACTGACGCCTGAGCACCATATCGTTCCGGTGAATGGCACTCGCGAAGGCATCTTCTCGCTGGTGCAATCGGTGGTGGAATCCAGCCAGAGCGCCACCGTGGTCAGCCCCAACCCGTTTTACCAGGTCTACGAAGGCGCTGCGTTCCTCGCCGGCGCAACGCCCCATTACCTTGCCTGCGACGCAGACAGCCATTTTATACCGGACTTTGACAAGGTTCCGAAATCCGTATGGAAAGACTGCCAGGTGCTGTTCCTGTGCTCACCGGGCAACCCCAGCGGTTCGGTGATTCCCCGGGAGACATTGGCGCGGGTCATCGAACTGGCGGACGAGCATGACTTCATCGTCGCGTCCGATGAATGCTATTCCGAGCTCTACCCGGACGAACGTCAGCCGCCGGAAGGATTACTGCAAACCTGTGCCGCTATTGGCCGCAACGATTTCGCCCGCTGCGTCGTGTTCCACAGCCTGTCGAAGCGGAGCAACTTGCCGGGCCTGCGGTCCGGTTTCGTGGCCGGCGATGCCGATATCCTCAAAGGCTATCTCAAATACCGCACCTACCATGGCTGCGCCATGCCCATACACAACCAGCTGGCGAGCATTGCCGCCTGGAGCGATGAAGACCACGTGCGGGAGAACCGGGCGGCCTACCGCGCCAAGTTTGAGGCGGTGGTACCCATCCTGCGGGAAGTGATGAACGTGGACTTTCCCGATGCCGGGTTCTACCTCTGGCCGGAAACCCCGATGGACGACGAAACGTTCGCGCGGGAACTGTCGGCCCAGCAGAATGTGCACGTGCTCCCCGGGCGCTACCTCTCTCGCACTGTCGATGGCCATAATCCTGGCAAAAACCGGGTAAGAATGGCCCTGGTGGCGCCGGTTGAAGAATGCGTGGAAGCGGCCAAACGCATTGTGACTTTTGTAAAGGCAAACAGGACATGAAACTCTACGGCATCCGAAATTGCGACACCGTCAAGAAAGCCCGAAAATGGCTGGACGACGCCGGCATCGACTACGAATTCCACGACTTCAAGAAGGACGGGCTGGACACTGACCGGCTCAGCCAATGGGAGCAGGCGGCCGGCTGGGAGGTGTTACTGAACCGTCGCGGCACCACGTGGCGCAAACTTCCGGACGAGGTTCGTGATAATATTAGCGCCCAATCCGCCCACGACCTGATGCTCGACAATCCGTCCATCATCAAGCGGCCCGTGGTTGAGCACGGCAACACGGTCAGCGTCGGCTTTAGTGCCGATGAGTGGGCCGAACGATTCAAACACTGAGAACCAGGAGCACATCAATGAGTTTTGCATTCGGAATTGGTATCGGCACCCAGAACAATCAGGGCGAGTGGCTGGAAGTGTTTTACCAGCAGCCGGTCATCACCCCCGATAACGGCCTCATCGAAGTGGCTCAAAACGTTCTGGATTACCAGGGAGGCAATCAGGCGGTATCGGTGACGCCCGATCAGCTCAAGGCGCTCTCGGACGGATTACGACAGCTGGGCCAGATGGAACAATCCGCCCTGGCGGGCAAAGCTGCCGAGAGCCGGCGCCCGGTCGTGGTGACCCTACTGGACACCGACGACACTGCCTCCAGCACGCCAGAGGTCTACCTCAAGCTACACCTGATCTCCAGCCGCCAGGCCAGACCCCATGAGCTGAAACTGGACGGCATTTTCGGCCTGCTACCAAACCTGGCCTGGACCAGCGAAGGCGCCATCGACCTGAACGAACTGCCAGAGCGCCAGCTCAAGGCGCGCCTCGAAGGCCGCACCCTGGAAGTGAAGTCCGTCGACAAGTTCCCACAGATGACGGATTACGTGGTACCAAAAGGCGTGCGCATCGCCGACACTGCCCGTGTTCGCCTGGGCGCCTATGTGGGTGAAGGCACCACCGTGATGCATGAAGGCTTTATCAACTTCAATGCCGGCACCGAAGGCACCAGCATGATCGAAGGCCGCATCTCCGCCGGCGTGATGATCGGCCAGGGCTCGGACCTCGGCGGCGGCTGCTCCACCATGGGCACCCTGTCTGGCGGTGGCAACATCATCATTTCCGTTGGTGAGAACTGCCTGATCGGCGCCAATGCCGGAATCGGCATTCCCCTGGGTGACCGCTGCAAAGTCGAAGCGGGCCTGTACCTTACCGCCGGCACCAAGGTAGCCCTGCTGGACGACAACAACGAACTGGTTGAAGTCATCAAGGCACGGGATTTGGCCAACAAGCCGGATCTTCTGTTCCGCCGTAACAGCCAGACTGGCGCGGTTGAATGCAAGACCAACAAGTCCGCCATCGAGCTGAACGAAGAACTGCATGCAAACAACTAATTCCGCAGAGCTTTCCCCGACCCTCAAGCTCGCCGTTGACCTGATCCGCCGGCCATCCGTTACCCCGGACGACGCCGGCTGTCAGGAACTGATGATGTCGCGGCTCTCTGCCCTTGGCTTCAAGGGCGAGGCCCTGCGCTTTGGCGAAACCGACAACCTTTGGGCCCGCAAGGGTTCGGAAGGCCCCCTGCTGGCGTTTGCAGGCCATACAGATGTTGTGCCCACCGGTCCGGAGAAAAACTGGCGTCATCCGCCGTTCGAGGCGGTGATTGACGATGGCTTTCTTCATGGCCGGGGCGCAGCTGACATGAAAGGCAGCCTGGCGGCCTTTGTCACAGCCTGCGAGCGGTTTGTGACAAACCATCCCGATCATCGGGGCTCTATTGCCTTGCTGATCACCAGTGACGAGGAAGGTCCGGCCCAGGACGGCACCGTGAAAGTGGTGGAAACCCTGGAAGCCCGGAATGAAAAAATCGACTGGTGCCTGATTGGTGAACCGTCCAGCACCCGTGAGGTGGGCGATGTCATCAAGAACGGCCGCCGGGGCTCGCTCCATGGCTATCTCACAGTACAGGGCACACAGGGGCACGTGGCCTACCCGCACCTGGCGGAAAACCCGGTTCATACCGTTGCCCCGGCTCTGGACGCCCTCGCGAAGGAATTCTGGGACAGTGGCAATGATTTCTTCCCGCCAACCACCTTCCAGATCACCAGGATCGAAGCTGGCACCGGGAGCAACATCATCCCCGGCGAGTGCCTGGTTCACTTCAATTTCCGCTACTGCACGGAAAACACAGCGGAAAGCCTGGAAGAAAGAGTGGTTGCCATTCTCGACCGCCACGAGTTGAAGTATGACCTGCAATGGCATCTGAGCGGCCGGCCATTCCTGACCGATAGTGGATCGTTGGTTTCGGCGGCACAAAGTGCCATCCGCTCCGTTACCGGCAGGGAAACCGAGCTGTCTACCTCGGGCGGTACGTCGGATGGACGCTTTATCGCTCCGACCGGCGCCCAGGTTCTGGAACTTGGCCCCATCAACGCCACCATCCACAAAGTCAATGAGTGCGTGAAAGCCGCAGACCTGGACACCCTGTCAGAGATTTACGAGCAGGTACTTGTGGAACTGCTGGCCTGATCAGTAGTGGGGAGGAGGCGTTTCGTCCTCCTCCTTTCTGATGTTCGATGACGACACTTCCTTGAGCTGAGTGTTCAGCTGCTTCTTCGCCTCCCAGAGTTCCCGGATATCCAGCTCCTGACGGGCCACCTGCTCGCTCAGGATATGAATGATGTCGTCCTGGAATGCCAGACGCGTTTCCAGTTCGTCCAGCCGGGCTTGCAGATCTTTGTCGCTCATAAGGTTTTTGGTTCTCCGGGAAGGATTCCCATCAAGGTATTGTGTGATCAATTTGGTGTCGGCGGACACGCCGCTTGGTCAGCGCTCCCCGTTATCTGGTATCATCCCGCTTTTGCCCGCCGGGGAACCTGCAAGACCCGTTTATGTCCTGCTGGCCCCAGCGGTTTTCACCGCCGGAGACCCGATTTTACCCGATATCCGGCTCTTTATCGTTAGCGTTAGATGAATGGAGAAACTTCAGTCCATGCAAAACCCAGCAAAAGCGATCGTCCTTGCTCTCCTGGTCGCGATTCCGTCACCTTTTATCCTCGGTTTTCTGTTGGTGACTTTCACCCCGGAACTCTTCCAGATTCTGTCTCAGGCCGGCACTAGCGAGGAAGCAACCAGTACCACGTTTGTATTGGGCAGCGCCCAGGGCATCGCAGCCTATATTATTGCGGTTGTCCTTTTCGGCCTGGCAGGCTTCGTTACCGTCGCTCTGGCAGCCAAGAAACCCTCAGCCGTGAAGCAGCAAGCGCCTCGCGCCAGCACGGCACCTCGCCAGCCGGCCCCGCGCAAGCAGCAATCCCAACCGGATTACGAGGATGACGATGACTACGACGACAGCACCCCTGAAGGCAATGAGGAAGGCACCGTCAAGTGGTTCAACGTCAAGAAAGGCTTCGGGTTTATCGTTCGCGATAGCGGCGATGAAGTCTTTGTACACTTCCGCGCCATTCGTGGCCGTGGCCGCCGGGTATTGCGCCAGGGCCAACTGGTCCGGTTCAGCGTTGTCGAAGCGGACAAGGGCCTTCAGGCGGACAACGTGTCCATTCTGAGCGACTGATCCACGAGAACGTGCATCACAAAAAAGGGGGCAGCCAACCGGCTGCCCCCTTTTTTATTGCTGTGAAAAACTCAGTTCCAGACCGCCAGTTGCTCTCCGCGCTGATCCAGCCGCCACCATTTCTCATCCTCCACGGGCTCCCCTTCTTTCCAGTCACCGGGGCTGCAGCGAATCTCGGTATCCATGGCGCGCCAGGCACTCCGGGCGCAATCGAGGTCGGACACCCAGGGCAGATCCTCACCCTCCAGGATCACAGAGGTGTATCGCTTGCCACCTGCACCGGGGTACAGATTAATGCGGACTCTATGCGCCCGATAATGAGCTGATCCTTTCACCGCCCTGTCACCCAGCGCGTCATCCCTGAGCTCAATGTCGTCCAGATGACTGGCAAGCCAGCTCGATACCGCTGACGACTCCAAGTCACGAATGTAGATTTCGAGATCCCGCACCTTCTGTTTCTCCTGCCGGTTGATCACAATGGACCACATAGTGAACCGGCCCGGGGCGGGCTGCAACCCAGCGTTCGAGTTCATGGCGAAGGTCATCCATTTTCAGGGTCCTGAGCGTACCCTCTGCTTTTCGCTCATGCCACGCCACCTCCGCCGCCGCACGCTCAACGGCCAGGCTTTCAAGGGATCGCTCCAGTGCCTCTGTCGGTTGTTGCCTGGCCATTGCCACCAGTGACTGTCGCCGCAGCGTATCGGTCCTGCCAGCGAGCGCCATACCCTCAATAGGGCCTCGTTCGGCAAACAGGTTCAATCGGGCGGCTGCGCGCTCCACCCACTGGATCATACCGCCAGGAGACCCGACCAGCCGACTCCGGCTTGAGGCGGCATAGCGGATAAGCGCCTGGGACAACTCTATGTTCCAGCGCTTTTCAATCGCTGGTTGATGAGCCGTCAGGATGGCAACCTTCTGGCCAGTACTCGTGCCGGGCATGTCAAAGATATCGAAATCCCGCCCCAGGCAACGCTCCAATTGCCCAACGGCAGCCTCTGCTTCCGGTGAGTCTGGCCCCAGCATGACCACGGGGCCCGGATATCCGGTAACCAGACTGCGGGCCACGCTGAGCTCGGGCGCCATCATTGCAGCCAGGTCCACCGGAGAAACGTTATCCAGAACCAGCGCGGGATAATCCTTGCAGTGGATGCCTTTGGACGGAATGGCGGGATTCTCGCTGGCCATGATTTCCGCCTCATTGCGAAGGTCCAACCTTATAAAACCACAATACAGGAACGGCAATAGTGCCTGTAGCCAACTGGTTTTACCGGTACCCCTTGCCCCTCTCACCCACACCAGCGCTCTTGGAACCGAGACCAGGGTAATCGATACATCTTCCGCCAGCTCCAGCCAGTCCAGGTCGGTAATCACAACGGGCGTATCGCCTTTGTCGGAGGTTTCGGCGACTTGCTGCTGTTCGTCCGCAGCGGGCCACCGGTCGACCAGTTCCAACACCGCAACGTAGGCTTTCTCCTGCAGGCGTTCGGCGTTACGAGTCAGCACCGACAACAGGATGGGCCAGTCCAGCCAGGGGGCATTGCTCAGTTCGCGGGCAGAAGAAAACCAGTACATGAGCTGTGAGGACAACTGGCCCTCTCCGCCCACTTCGGTCACGATGGGTTGCTCACATTGGATAGTGCGGGTCAGTTCGTCAAGATCAACACTGCGGCTGCGCAGGAATCCGCAGATGGCAGGTTCACCATCCAGCAGCGCCAACAGGAAATCCTCAACGGTGATGGCATAACCACCTCGCTGGGCAACGCTGTCACGTGCCCGTTGCAGTGCGGTTTGACAGAGGGGGCTCAGGCATCCTTGCCAGTCTTCCATTCACTTCTCCTTGTGTTGTCGGGCATCATCCTGATGCCGTTTCATGTAGATCAATCAGACCCGGTTGTAGGTGTCCTCGAAACGCACAATGTCGTCTTCACCCAGGTAGCTACCCGTCTGCACTTCAATCAGTTCCAGGGGAATAACGCCAGGGTTGGTCAGCCGGTGGGTCACACCCAACGGAATGTAGGTGGACTGGTCCTCGGTCAGCAACAACACATCGTCGCCGCGGTTGACCGTGGCCGTTCCCTTCACCACCACCCAGTGCTCGGCACGATGATGATGTTTCTGCAGCGACAGCGACGCGCCCGGCTTAACCGTAATGCGCTTGACCTGGAAACGTTCCCCCATGGCGATACCTTCATAGGTACCCCAGGGGCGGTGGACCTTCTTATGGAAGCGGTGTTCATGGCGGCCCTGAGCCTTGACCTGGGCAACCAGCTTCTTCACATCCTGAACCCGACCACGATCGGCCACCAATACCACATCATCCGTTTCAACGATAACGTGATCCGTAATACCCAGCGCCGCAATCAGACGGCCCTCTGAGTGAATGTAGGAGCCGGAAACGTCTTCGGTAATCACATCTCCCCGGCACACGTTGTTGTTCTCATCGTGGGGCTGGATATCCCAAAGCGCGGACCAGGAGCCTACATCCGACCACCCGGCATCCAGGGGCACCACCACCGCATCGTGAGTCTTTTCCATCACCGCATAGTCGATGGAATCATCCGGGCAAGCCCTGAAGTTCTCGGCACCCACGCGAGTGAAATCCATGTCAGCGTTGCGCTCCTTCCAGGCAGCTCGGCAGGCTTTCATCATCTCGGGCTGCTGGCTTTCCAGTTCTTCAAGGTAGCGATCAGCGCGAAACAGGAACATGCCGCTGTTCCAGAAATAATCACCCTCTTTCAGATACTGGCGGGCGGTGTCTTCGTCCGGTTTTTCCACAAAGGCCGCTACATCGTTGTACCCTTCGTGGGCCGCGCCGGCCTTGATGTAGCCGTAGCCTGTGTGAGGCGCGCTGGGCACAATACCGAAGGTAACCAGTTTGCCGGAACGGGCGGCTTCAGCGCCCTGACTCACCGCCTGGCGGAATACATCCTGATTCTTCAATACGTGGTCAGAAGGCATCACCAGAAGCAGCTCTTCCGGGTTTTCTTCAGCAGCCGCGAGGGCCGCGAGGGCAATGGCCGGGGCCGTATTGCGACCGACCGGCTCGAGGATGATCCCGGCGGTACGCTCCGGTGCCTGAGCCTGCAAATGGGCCGCGACCACAAACCGGTGCTCTTCATTGGTGATGGCCAACACCCGGGCTTTGTCATCCAGTGCCAGGCCACGATCGATCGTTTCCGCCAGCAGGGAATCGTCAGACACCACAGGCAGAAACTGCTTGGGATAGGCTTCACGGGACAACGGCCAGAGACGGGTGCCGGAACCACCAGAAAGAATCACTGCGAGCATGGGTCGTCCTTGTCTTGAATTTTCGCGAATTTTACCCCAAAAACCGCCAACCTGTCCTGCCAGTGGCGATTAAACCGGTTCTAACGTGCAAACCTTCACACCTTCGTACCAGGCGCCGGCTTACCAGGTGCCGGTGTTTTCCATACTGGCCCAGGGTTCCTTCGCTGGTAGCGACTCCCCCTTCTGGAGCAGTTCAATGGAAATGCCGTCCGGCGACCGGATAAACGCCATACGCCCGTCACGCGGGGGACGATTGATGGTAACGCCGTTGGCCTGAAGGTGACTACACAATGCATAGATGTCGTCCACCCGATACGCCAGATGCCCGAAATTGCGACCACCAGTATATTCTTCCGGGTCCCAGTTATAGGTGAGTTCTATCATTGGAGCCCGCTCTTCCCTCGCCCGCGCCTCATCCTCGGCAGCCGCAAGGAAAACCAACGTAAAGCGCCCCTTTTCACTGCTCTTGCGACTGATTTCCACCATACCCAGTAGCTCGCAGAAAAAGTGCAGGGTTTTTTCCAGGTTGCTGACCCGGATCATTGTGTGAAGGTACTGCATATCGCCTCTCCTGATGCGTTGCCCCGAGGCCTATGACGGGGACTGATCAAATCAATGGTTTAGGGTATCCTGCCAGAATGAACCGACGCCCTGAAACCACAGCCCATCTCCAATACCGAGTTCCAGCCGTGCGCCACTTGGCGTGGATGTGTCATGCTCCCCAGCTTATCAGTTCTCCCATGGGTTTTGCCCCGGAAACTTACCTGCCGGATGATGCTGAAGAGCGCCTGAAGGTATGGGACAGTGCGCCCGAACTTGGCCCGGAGGTACTCACGGAACCACCGGCGCGACGGCTTGGGCACTATTTCGAGCGCCTGTACGAATGCCTGATGCAGGACCTCCTGGGCTGGGAGGTTATGCTCAAGAACCAGCCGGTCCGCAGCAACGGCATTACACTGGGCGAACTCGATTTCCTGGTCCGCAACCCTGCCGATAACGTGGTCGAACACCACGAAATTGCCGTGAAGTTTTACCTCGGCCATCAGGATGACGGTCAGGCGAGGCCACTCTGGTACGGGCCTAATACTCGGGACCGTCTGGATCTCAAAACCCAACGTCTGACCGACCACCAGAGCCAACTCACAGCAAGACCCGAGACCCGCAACCTTCTGGCGTCCCTGGACATCCAAACACCCGTTCGTCCACGGATTTTCATGCCGGGGTATCTGTTCTATCCCCTGGATACGCCCCTATCGCCACCGGAGTGCATCCCGGTGGGACACCTGCGTGGTGACTGGCTCTATATCAGCGATCTGGACGAAATGAATGCGACGGGAAACGTAACGGCCGCCGACGGGAAACGATGGATTCCGCTGGTTAAACCTCACTGGCTCGGCCCCTGGCGCCAACAAGAGCCCCCCGATTCACAAAGCACCGAAGACGCATTGGCCGTCGTTCGATCGGCCGGTGTCCCCCGCCTGTTTGCAGTGCTGGAGCGGTCGCCAGAGGACGGCTACTGGAGTGAGACCTCCCGGGTGTTTGTGGTTCCGAGTACCTGGCCTGGAGTGCCTGATCAGCGCTGAACTGCCGTTGGCTATATCGTCTCCAGTTCCACACGATTCCTGCCGCCCTCCTTGCTGCGATAGAGTGCTCGATCCGCACGACTGATGGCGGAATTCAGATTGTCGCCCGGGCGCAACTCACTGGCGCCTGCACTGATGGTCAGATCGATGGATTCGCCGGTCGTCGCCAGCCAGTCATGGGCCAGAAGCGCCTTGCGCATACGCTCCGCACTGGCCTGGGCGCTATCCAGGCCAGTATCTGGAAGCACCGCGAGAAACTCCTCACCACCCCAGCGGGAGATCAAGTCCTGAGTACGCAACTGGGCCTTGATAAGGTTGGCGACTTCAATCAATACCCGATCACCAACCTCATGTCCGTGCCGGTCATTGATGGCCTTGAAGTGATCAATATCAAGCACCAGGAACGCAACCGGGCGCCCTGTCCTCTGGAAGCGCGCCAGTTCCTTTTCCGCAAGCTCGGTCATTTGGCGCCGGTTGAATAGGGCGGTCAAAGAATCGGTTGTCGCCATCCGCCGCAGTTTTCGGTTTGCCGTGGTCACCATGGTGAGGTAGAAAAACGACAGGTAACTGAACATGGCGAACACCACACTCAGGTTAAACAGATAAACCGCGAGCAAGGCGCCAGGGGCAATGGGCTGTAGCGGCTCGATAACCCACATCACCAGATAAAGAGTGATGTAATAGCTCCACAGCGCCACCAGAAAGATCACCGCCGTTCGCAACGCCATGCTAACGAACAGCGCCGGAATGAACATCAGCAGGAAATAGTGAAAGCCGCTCTCCCAGCCGATAAGCAAAACGCCCAACCCAGCGTGGATAATCACTTCCGCCCAGATCAAGCTCATGGCCAAGCCATTCTGCTTCCTGGCCAATGCCCGGTAGGCCACCACGTACATGGTGACGCTTACCACGTTCACCCACGCCAATATCGGTGAACCGAGAAGATGGAAAAGAAAGAAGAACGCCACATCAACCGTGGCGGCAATCTGGCAACAGCGCTTGGCCACCTGCCAGAATTGCGGACGACGCTCCCTGATGGGTTCCCTGGCAGACATGGGTTTGGGCCGACTCATAAACAGTGATTTCCAAAACGGTTATCTTCAGGTTACCCCGAAAATTACCAGCCTGCTCACCACAAACGTTAAATACTGAAAATCTTTGAAACACCCGTACGAAGTGTGAAGCTCATGCAACCAGAACCCTGTTTCAGTAACCGGTTTGTGGCAGAATATTCCCCATCAACAACGAGATGATGGATCACTATCATGGACGACCACAGCCAGTTTCGGCTGCTTTCAGAGCGACGCTTTCTGCCGTTCTTCCTGACCCAGTTCTCAGGCGCCTTTAACGACAACCTGTTCCGCAACATCCTGCTGTTGCTGATTACTTACACGGCTGGTGGCCTGATGGGCCTGCCCATTGATGTGGTGGTTAACATCGCGGCGTTGCTGTTTATCCTGCCCTTTTTCCTGTTTTCGGGTATCGCTGGCCAACTGGCGGACAAGTATGAAAAGTCCCGTGTGATTCGCTGGGTAAAACTCGCGGAGATCGCCATTATGGCGCTGGCCGCCGCCGGGCTCTGGGTCGGCTGGTACGAATCACTGCTGCTGTTGTTGTTCCTGATGGGCGTGCAATCCACCTTCTTCGGCCCGGTGAAGTACGCCATCCTGCCCCAGGTGCTTCGGGACGATGAGCTGGTGGGCGGAAACGCGCTGGTGGAAATGGGTACCTTCGTGGCTATTCTTGTGGGCACACTCGCCGCTGGCCTGCTTATGGGCAGCGACCAACCGGAGAAACTCGCAGCAATCGGGGTCCTCGCCCTGGCCGTCATCGGCTACCTGGCAGCGCGGCAAGTCCCGGTGACCGGCACCACCAATCCCGACATGACCATACGCCTGAACCCACTGCGGGAAACCTGGCATCTGATGCGCCTGGCCGCGGAAAATCACTCGGTGTTGCTGTGCATTATGGCCATTTCCTGGTTCTGGTTCCTCGGCGCCGCCTACCTCACCCAGTTCCCCAGCTTTGCCCAGACCGACCTTATGGGTGATGAAACTGTGGTCACCCTGCTGCTGGCCATCTTCACCATCGGCATTGCGTTAGGCTCTGTCGCCTGCGAACGGCTTTCCGGCCATCGGATAGAACTGGGTATTGTGCCCATTGGCTCCCTCGGCATCAGCCTGTTCGGGCTCGACCTCTACTTCAACATGCCCGCCAACCCGGTACCAACCGACTGGTGGATGATGATCAGCGACAGCCAGCACCGGCAAGTGGCCATCGACCTGCTGGGGATCGGCTTTTTTGGTGGCCTGTTTATCGTGCCCCTTTACGCGTTTGTGCAACGGGAAACCCCGGAGGAACGGCGCGCCCGTGTTATTGCGGCACTGAACGTGTTCAACGCCCTGTTCATGGTGGTCAGCGCCATCATGGGCGTAATGATGCTGGGCGTGATCGGCCTCAGCATCCCCGAGTTCTTCCTGGTACTGGCCATCATGAACCTGATTGTGGCGGGCTTTGTGTACCAGCAGGTGCCCGAATTCGCCCTTCGGTTTATTGTCTGGGTGCTTTCCCACACTATTTACCGGGTACACCACGAAGGCCTGAATCGCATTCCCGAGGAAGGACCGGCACTGCTGGTCAGCAACCACGTCACCTACATGGACGCCCTCGTGATTGCCGGCGCGATCAGGCGGCCTGTCCGATTCGTGATGGACTACCAGATCTTTAAAACGCCGGTACTCGGCGCGATTTTCAAGCTTGCCAAAACCATTCCCATTGGCTCCCGCAATCGGGTACCGGAGATCTACGACGCCGCCTTCGAGCGCATTGACGAAGAACTGGACGCCGGCCATGTCGTCTGCATCTTTCCCGAGGGCCGCCTGACCTCCGACGGTGAGGTAGCCACCTTCCGCGGCGGCGTGGATATTATCCTGGAGCGACGCCCGGTACCGGTGGTTCCCATGGCCCTGCGAGGCCTGTGGGGCAGCTTCTTCAGCCACTGCGGCGGGCCTGCGTTGAAACATCTTCCCAAGCGCTTCTGGTCGCGGATTGAACTCATTGCCGGTGAGCCGGTAACCGCGCAGGAGGCCAATGCGGAAATGCTGGAAGAAAAGGTCAAAGCCCTGAGGGGCAATCACCGCTAGGCATCCCCAAAACCGACTGGTTGTAATGATCTGAGCGACTGCTACTCTTTGACTATCATCAACTTTTAGTGCGACCGATCGATGGCGGTGTTGTGAACCACCCCCGCCATCCGGCCAGCACCTGCTTTGGTGGATGGACAGATGTTTAAGCAGGGATCGCCCAAATACGATCGACGACTCATTCGGTTGATCAGGCAGCTATTGAGTCACCTCTACACTACCCTTACCAGTGCGCTGATGGCCTGTGCCCTCGCCTTGCCGCTTCAAGCCAACGAAGCGGCTCCGACCATCAGGCTCACCAATGGGCACTGGCCTCCCTACATGGAAAACACACCACCTCATTACGGGGTCATTTCCCAAATCGTCACCCTAGCCTTCGCCAAGAAAGACATTCCCGTATCCTATGGCTTTTTCCCTTGGTCCCGCGCTCGCCTTCTGGCGGAAAAAGGCCGGTGGGACGGTTCAGTCGCCTGGACCTGCCGAAAGAAATTACTAAAGCATTTCCACTTCAGCGACCCTATCGTCGCCCATAACTACGCCCTGTTTCATCGCACCAGCATGGATTTCGACTGGGAAGACGTAAAAGACCTGGAGAGCTATCGCATAGGGCTGACCCAGGACTACAACTACGGCGAGGAATTCGAGGAAGCCGTCGCCGCCGGCACCATCAGTGCCGATGTCACCACCTCCGACGAATCCAACTTCCGCAAACTTGCGGCTGGCCGAATCGACCTGTTTCCAATGGAGCCCGCCGTGGGCATGGGCATGCTGAAAGAGCTCGGCCTCAGCGGCAAGATCACCTTCCACACCGCGCCGCTGCAATCGGATTACTTGTACCTGATCCTGTCCAAACAGGTGCCAGAAAGTGAACGGTATCTGGAGAAATTCAACGAAGGGCTCAGTGAATTGCGAGCGTCTGGCAGGCTGGAGGAGTTGATTACAACCTCACTGCCGGATTTGCCGGCTAGGTATCTGGTGGTGGAGGATGAGGTTCAGTGTGTGGAGTGAGGTCGACTACAATGCCTTTCCAGATTGGTCTATTGCGGGTGAAACTGAAGGACGCCGAGTTACGATTACACCAATCACCTTTTCCGGTATGCCCTCAAAATAAAGCTTGGCTGAATAGCCAGCTCCTTTGAAACCAATAAACTGAATGTTTTCACTTTCGGAAATACTAAGTTTCTCAATTGTTGATTCGAATCCCCAATTCTCAAATCCCGCATTCAGAACTGAATCGTAGTGTATTTTCATCTGCTCAGCCTCCTGCTTCGGCTCGACACTGACAGGAGCTGAATTCAAGAATCTAAAATCAGATGATAGTACTACCTCATTTAACAACGAACTATCCACTTCTTTGATATAAATGAACACAGCATTCTCTATGTCCGCCGCCATCATAAAAAATTACCTAATCGACATCTGTAAACCAAAGCCCCTACGCGGCCCAAAAATGGCTTCCAGTTGCCAATCCAACTGGCAAGATGCAGGAGTCGTATACGCTCACACTAGCAGGCATTCTCGGTGCATATCAGGTGACATACTTCCATTGCAGAACCGAATCCATCACCACTCACTTAATATCAAATGAAACTAGCAAAAACTCCAACCACTCTCTACTGCTATATCCATCGAACTCATATTCATACTCATTTCCCAGTGCAAAAAGCTTATCTTTATATTCCTCCTCTGACATATCTTTATTTAGTACCTCTTCTATAGCTTCTTTAGCAGAAACAATTTTCCGACGCGACTCATTCTTCAAGATATACTCTATCGCCTCTTTCTCAGAGGAAAATTCATCCATCCAATCTTGATGAAAATAGCCGCCTAGTATCTGCTCAAGATCTTCAAATCCAAGCTCACTCATAATGTGGGGAACCCTGTAACGATTCTGTAACCTATAGACATTTTCGGATCACGCTCCAATACGACCCTTACATTACTAGCAATGCCAGCAGCCGCGTCGCCTCGTCTCACTGAAATACCGACAGTCTCTTCCAGCGAATGATTAATAACAAGCCGTCGTTCATCACCACTAAGAAATCTTTCGATGCCGCTGTCATTTACCTCTAGCGCCTGACTAACTGCTCTTTCTGCAGCAGGACGATCCAGAAAAGACGATGCACCGCTGATTCGTCTATTTTGCTCTACTCTTGACAACAACTGTTGCTCTGATTGCCCAACATGCCGCTCCAATAGATGACCGCCAGCCTTTTCATGGCTCATGAGTCCACCACCAGGAACAATCGGGCTGTAACTCCCATGTACTCCTGGACAATCCCCTTTTACCGAGGTTAACCCCAATGGATCCACCCACCCCGTAGGATTCGGAACATATTGGTAGTTATTCAATCCGCCCGCAAGCCCAATCGGGTCCGGGGTCAGGAAGCGCCCGGTGCTGGGGTTGTAGTACCGGTGGCGGTTGTAATGCAGGCCGGTTTCCGGGTCGTGGTACTGGCCCTGGAAGCGGATCGGGTTGTCGATTTCGTTGACCAGAGCGCGGACGACGTTGCCGTAGGCGCGGTAAGTCACCGACCAGACGAGGCCACCCTCGGCGTTGGTAATCTCCTGGGGGGTGCCCAGGTGGTCCAGGTGGTAATAGTAAATGCTGGCCTGTTCGGGGCCGCAGCCGTCTACCAGCGCCAGGGGTTTGAAGGTATCTGGCTCGTAGATGTAGGTGCGGTACTGGTCGCCGGTTTCCTCGGCGATCAGGCGGTCGCCCTGCCAGAGGAATTCGGTCCGGGTCAGGCCGTTGGTTTTGGCGATGCGGCGGCCGAAGGCGTCGTATTCGTAGTGCCAGGTGCTGCCATCCGGTTTGGTGACGCTGCTCAGGCGATGTTCGCAGTCGTAGGTGTACCGGGTAACCAGTTTCTGGTCCCTACCACGGCGTTCTTCAGTTAGGTTGCCGAATTCGTCGTATTCGTAGTGGCAGTCACCGTGCATGGTGAGCCGGTTGCCGCGTACGTTGGCGGTGTTTCCACTGGCCGGGCTTTGGCTTTGTTCCAGCAGGTTGCCGGCTGGGTCGTGGATCAGTTGTTCGTAGAGGTCGCCTCGCACGCCAACCAGCCTGTCCATGGGATCGTAAACGTATTCCCGCAGGCCTTTGCGGCTGTCCTGGATGGCTTTTAGGTTGCCGTTTGGATCGTACTGGTAATCCCGCTGCGCAGCGATGTCCTTGATGCGGCCCTGGTGCACCCGGTGCTGGGTCAGACGGCCTTTTTCGTCGTAGACATAGGCACTCAACAGGTCGCCCTGTTGGCGTTCGATTTCCTCGCCGGTGGAAGCCATGCGATGGCGGGTTAGTGGTTTTCCGTTGAGGTCGATGCCAGACAGAAGGCCAGCTTTATCATGCTGGTAGGTCAGCGACTGACCGTCCGGGAGCACCATGCCGCGCAAACGGTCCATCTCGTCGTATTGGTAACGAAGGGTCGCCCAACCCTGGTGCTCCGTTTTCAGTAGGCCGAATTCATCGTACTCAAAGGCCAATGGCCAGCGCCCGTCATCCACAGCGGTCAGCTTACCGTCGGCGTTATAGCCGTACTGGATTTCACGGCCGTCTGGCAGCACTTTTTTCAGTAGTTGACCGAGCTCATCCCGCTCGTAGGCCGTGGTCTGCAGTACGTCTGTGGACGTGCCGTACTCAGCTTTTTCGATCAGGTGACCGTTCAGGTCGTACTGGTAAGCCGTCCTGTGACCGTCGAAAGCCGTTTCCTGTTTGACCAGACCATTCGGGTAATAGTCGATGCGATACTCTTCACCACGTTCGTTCTCGATGTGGGTGAGCAGGAAACGGTGGTGATCATACCGGTAGCGCAATTCGCTGCCGTCCGGGTTAATGCGTCGGGTCAGCAGGTGGAGGTTGTTGCCGTATTCGTAGCAGGTTTCCCGGCCCTTCTCGTCAACAAAACGCGTTACTTTGTTGTAGTGGTTGTAGTGGTACTGTCGGCGCCGGTTGCCAGAGAGAATTTCGTCCGTCACCCGCCCCAGGCCATCGTATTGATAACGGGTAATGGCGCCACGGGCGTCTTTCTTGGCCAATAACTGGCCAAATTCATCGTACCGGTATTGGTAGAAAGCACCGGTGGGGGTGGTTTCCTCGATCAGTTGGCCGTGGTTGTTCCAGCCCCATTTGTGGGTTCGGCCATCGGGCAGGTTTACCTGTGTTAGCTGGCCCTCGGGGTTGTAGCTGTAGCGGGTAACCCGTCCCTTTGGATCGGTTTCGCGGGCAAGGTCACCGTGCTGGGTATAATCGAACGCCCAGGTCTGGCCGCTGCGGTGGATTTCCGCGATCCGCCCTTTGCGATAGGTGAAGAGAACAGGCTGGCCGTCGGGGCCGGTTTTACCCTGCAGGCGTCCGTTGCTGTCGTATTGGTACTCGGTGCGGGCGCCCATGGGGTCAACGGTGGCCTGCAGGCGGCCTTTTTCATCGTACTCGCTGATGTGTTTGGCACCGTCCGGGTCGATCTTTTCCTGCAGTTGCGCTGCACCGTCGTATCGCCAAATCTCCTTGCTCCCGTCGACGTAGCTGACGGTGCAGCTGTGGTTATCGTCGTCCCACTCAAACCGGGTATCAATCTGGGCACTGTCGCCCCATTGGTGAATGCAACGCCCTTTGGGCGAGGCTTCGTCCCATTCCAGATAGAAGCTGTATCCGCCAGCAAGCTGACGGCTGGTCAGCATGTGGTTGTCATAACCGTAGCGTTCGATACCACCGATCGCATCTTCAGCCGCGATCAGGTCATCACCGTCATCGTAGCTGTATCGGCGCTCGGTCCTCAGCGCCTGCCACTGGTAACCGGTGTCGGTCAGCTTACGTCGCAGGCGGTTGACCGCTTTGAGATAAGGGCCGTCAAATTCGAATGCGAGGGCGTCTCCAGCATCACTGACCACTCGCTCCAATTGGCCGTGGAGGTCATAGCCAACCTGCAGTTTGTTGCCGTATCGATCGGAAATCTGCACCAGCACACCACGATCCCCCTCCCGGCGGAAGTGGTAGCGTGGTGCTTTCTCCCCGGCGCAGGCAACAATCTGCTCGCCGTCTTTCCAGGCGGCCATGCCGGTCTGAGAGTTGGTGCCAAAGGGGGTGCTATCCAGCTCAGGAAGACGGGTATTCTTACCTTCGTGGTCATGCCAGGTGATGCTGTTGCCGTCAAAGCTCAGGCCATGGTTCAGGCTATGGCGCCAGCCGTAACCCATATCCAGGCGCCGATCACTGCTGCCGGAGCGATACACCCGCTTGAATTCAAAGGGCAACGGGCCGCTGAGGCGCGCATCCGTCAGCTCAAGCACCTCTTCACCAGTAACCGTGCTGATCGGGTCTTCCACGCTTTCCGTGGATTCATTGTCCTGCGTGACCCGGCCCTGATCGGTTTCAGAGGGTGATGGATCATCCCGGACCGGAGCCTTGCTGGCCTCACTGGCGGCAGCATGATCACGGCCTCCAGCCTGCAAGTTCACAACCTCGTCATCGTCAGCAATCTGCTGATACATCGCATTGCGGTTTCGAACGTCCGGACCGGGCTGGGTGCTGGACGGGTTCAGGCGGCTACCGCCGGCCACCTGGATGGCGCGGTGATTGGTACCGATATCCTCCATGAAATCCTGGAACTCCCTGGCGAACTGGCCAAGAAATTCCCCGAGAATATTTTTGTTGGTGCGTGCGCCATCCGCCACGTTCATCGCACCAGCAACCGCTTTGCTGCCAATACGAACACCATACTTGGCTGCCAGGCCGGCACCTCCGGTGATGATCAGCCCAACCACTACGTCGAACAGGATCTGCCCAACCAGCTCGCCCGAGACTTCAGCTACCTGAGTGGGTGACAGAAGCCTGAAATACTGACGGACGGTGTACATCACCAGGAACAGGAAGATCTCGTCGTTAGCCACAAGGCACGCCTTGAGATAGGCATCGTCGGCTTTTTTCAGCGTCTCCATCTGTTCCTGAAGATCGTCTGGCAGGTTGCTGAAGTCGTAATCCAACAAGCCGCAGATTACGTCGTAGATACGACGGATATCATCCAACACGGCGGTAAAGCCATCCGCGATGCCTTCCTGAAGACGGCCGTAAACGGCCAGCGACTGTTCCGTGGAGCTCATTGACAGATAACTGTCCCATTCCTGGCGGGCGCCGTTGTTCCAGGTGCTTTCCAGCAGAGCGCAGCAACGGTCTACGAAGCTCTCGTAGGTTTGATAGAGCGCATCCATCTCCGCCTGGGAGACATCGGGAGACATCACCACCCGGTATTCCTTTCCGGGAGTGACCGGCACTTCCGCAAGGCCATTTTCATCCGTGGTGCCGCTGTGAATCGCGTCCCAGCTATCGAATATCCATCCGGTATTTTCCTGAATCTGGAAACGCGTGGACGGTATCGGGGTCTTGCTCACGTTCTCATGGAAGTGGGCAATCTTGATTTTTCGGGTTTCCTCGCAAGGCGCAACGGTGGACGAGACAATCTCGTTTTCACTGACGTCCTCACGGTTGTTCTCACCATTGACCTCCAGAACCTGCTCATGCCCCATGAAGATCGATGAGAACCAGCCGTCACGCCAGTCATCGTAGGAATTGGAAAGGGATTCCCGAAGCTCCCGGGTAATGGCATTGATATCCGGAAGTGCGCCGGATGTCTGTTCTGAAGCCTGAAGAGCCGTCCGTGACTCGATCATTGATTCATCCTCAATCAGTGTGCGCCCTGCAATGCCTCACGCATCAGAGCTTCGTGTATGGTTTGCACGTGTTCCGGAGACAGTTCGGTGATGGCGTCACCGCTGGTCAACCGCCGTAAATGACGTTCAACTTTCTGGCGGGCGATGGGCTCAGGATACCGAACCAGGGGCGTCTGCTTTTTCTTGCCAAGCGCCGAAACCGTATTGTCCACCAGCTGACCCCAGCACAGGGCTGCAATTTTCTTCAGAGCTTCGGCGGGCAGAACAAACCATGGAAACTCTTCTACAGGTTTGGCGGTATCCGGGGCACCCGGGTGCTCAATGACCTCGCCTCCAGGCAACACCACGGTTGCTATCGGCCCCATCAATTGGGCGCGGCATGTCTCATCAACGCTCTCCAGAATCGCGCCAAAATACCGTGCGTCCCAATAGCGAAAGAACACCTCTTGTCGGTCTGGCAGGAGAATCTTGGTCAGGCTGCGGATGTGGCTGAACACCTCCTCCAGCGTGGCGTTACTCACTAATCCCCAGCCCCAGTCGGCACTGTCGGATTCGTCGATCCAGCCCAGGAATGCGCTTGTTTCCGTTACCTGTGCCAGGAATGGCATGACTTCGTGCCACCCCGCGTATTGAGTGCCCTGAAACAGCGGAAGGGCGGTCAAGCCATCCATGGCGTAAAAATGACGAACAGGCTTCGAAGCACTGGTGCCACTCAGTACAAGATAGATGGCGCTTTCGGGCCCAGCCTGCTGACGAACATCGTCAAGACGTGTGCAAAAACCTTGCGATTCAGACATCACACACCCCATCTCGACACTTCACGCACTCTTCACAGAAAGGTGCATCCGACATCAGGTTGTTGAACTGTGGTGCGGTGAGGGGCACTTCGGGCAGCGCTGCTGGCTCAATGGCCTGATGGACCAGCCCCTCCAGGTTCTGGGGCATTTCCGCCATCACCACACCTTGCCCGGAACCACTGCCCGGTGCCCCACCAGAGTTGATCTTGATACCGGGCCCTGCCAGGGTCACGCCGCTCGGGTCCAGTTTCAGCAGGCTGCCGCCGGCGGAGATGGTGAGTTCTGCACCCGCGTCCAGCACCACTTTGGCGCCTGCCTTGTGGTGAACTTCGGTGCCCGCTTCACTTAGCGTGCCCTGGGCGGATTTCTGGTGGAAAGTGCCACCGATGTTCTGACTGCAGTCGCCGCCGACAGTCTGTCGCTTCTCACCGTCCACAGTGCAGTGGTCGCTGCCCTTGATATTGCTGAACTCGTTGTTGTCCACCGTTCGGTGGCTTTCGTTCTTAACCACCTCGGTGCGATTGTTCTCCGTCAACAGGTCCAGGTCTTTCTGGGCGTGGACGTAGATCTGTTCCTTGTCCGCTTCGTCTTCGAACCGCAGTTCGTTACTGCCCTCACCCTTGTGGGTCTGGGTCTTGAGGGTGGTTCTGGTCTTGTGTTCCGGCAGCGCGTACGGCGGCGTATTGGTGGCGTGGTAGGTTCTTCCGGTAATGATCGGCTGGTCCGGGTCGCCGTCCAGGAAGCTGACGATGACTTCGTTGCCGATTCTCGGCAGCGCCATGAAGCCATACTGGCCACCGGCCCAGCCCTGGCTGACTCTGAGCCAGGCGCTGCTGTGTTCGTCGTTTTTTGAGTACCTATCCCAAGGGAATCGCACTTTGACGCGTCCGTGTTCGTCGCAGTGGATCTCTTCGCCTTTGGGGCCGGTGACAAGGGCAATCTGGGGGCCGTCCATCAACGGGCGGTGTTCGACCTGTGGCCGCCAGGTGCGATCTGCGGGGATGGCGTTGAAGGCGTTGTGGTAGGTGGTGGCGCCGTTGTTGCCATCCTCTTCCAGGGCCTGGGGTTGTTCTCCGGTGTGGGTGATGCTGGTGAACAGCCATTCCCGGTTCAGGCGTGGGTTGTCGTGGTCGGTGAGTTCGACTTTGGCACCTACGGTGAAGTCGGGGCGGTTGCTCTGGCCATCGGCGATGGCGGCGTCGTTCCTGAGGGCATCGAGACGGCTTTCGGTAAAGGGCTGGCCGCTGGCATCCGCTTTGAAGCGGCCGGGGTAATCGTAGTGCTGGTAGTCTTCCCGCTGGCCGTCGAGTTTGTCGGCCTGGTGTTCGTGCATCAGGGCGTAGGCGGGATTCTTGAAGGTGTAGTCCTTCATGGCCACGGAGGCGGCTTTCACCCGTTCCCGGTAGCGGAACTGGAAGACGGTACTCTGGCGGGTGCTGCCGCCGGCCTTGGCGTTGTATGCCACCGGCTCGAGCCTGGGGGCGTCGCCGTGGTGGTCGGCGATGATGAGGGCGGGTTGGTCGTTGCCTTCCACATCGCCGTGGTAATAACGGTAGTGCCAGCCTTCTTCGGCGGCCAGCCGTTCGACAAAGGCCAGGTCGCTTTCCCGGTGCTGGACGCAGTATTCCCGTTCTTCGGGGGTGCGTTTCAAATCAAACACGGTATCGATAAGGCCCCGCTCTTCCAGCAGGGTGCGCACGATGGCGTCGGTGGCCTGGGTCTGGAAGATGCGGCTGTTGTGCATCAGGTCGAGGCGCCACAGGGGTGGCTGAACGATGACGTCGTAACGGGTGCGGCGGTGGCCGGAATCACCCCGGACAAATTCGTTGATCACGCCGGTAAAGCGCCGCAGCGGAACGCCATCCTGCCACATCACCAGTTCCACGGGCTGTTCCAGCACGTCTTCGGGGGCGATGTCGGGGGAGGTACTGGCCAGTTCCAGCTTGCAGTAGCAAAGCCTGGAAAGGTACTCGGTCAGCTCGAAACGGGCGACCACGAACAGGTCTTTGGGGAGTTGGCCAAGGGTGGCCGTGAACTGCAGTCCGGTTGCCTGGGGCATGTCTTCG
>NZ_DELU01000029.1:1001-2845 GCF_002352785.1 Marinobacter sp. UBA2688 | reverse complement strand
TGATGGCCATAACCCGGAGGCCGTTCGCGCTGCGATTGAGGCCGGCCGGGCGAACACAACTCAGCCCACACTGATTTGTTGCAAGACCATCATTGGTTTTGGTTCACCCAACAAGCAAGGCACCGAAGCCTGTCACGGCGCTGCGCTGGGTGAGGACGAAATTGCACTGACCCGCGAGAAGCTGGGTTGGAACCACGGTGCTTTCGAGATCCCGTCTGAAGTATACGGTGCCTGGGATGCCCGTGAAAAAGGCGCCGCCGCGCAGGCTGAGTGGGAGCAGGCGTTTGCTGCCTACGAAAAGGCGGAACCGGAACTGGCCGCTGAGCTCAAGCGTCGTATGGCCGGAGAACTGCCGGCGGACTTCTCCGAGAAGGCCCAGGCGTATATTCAGGAGTGCCAGGACAAAGGCGAAACTGTTGCCAGCCGCAAGGCGTCCCAGAACACCCTGAACGCCTATGGCCCGATGCTGCCGGAACTGCTGGGTGGCTCTGCCGACCTGGCGGGCTCCAACCTCACCATCTGGAATGGCAGTAAGCCACTGACCAAAGAAGACGCCAGCGGTAACTACGTTTACTACGGTGTTCGCGAATTCGGCATGGCAGCCATTATGAACGGCGTCGCCCTGCATGGCGGCTTCGTACCTTACGGCGCTACCTTCCTGATCTTTATGGAGTACTGCCGTAACGCCGTGCGCATGGCCGCGTTGATGAAACAGCGCTCCATCTATGTGTTCACCCACGACTCCATTGGTCTGGGCGAAGATGGTCCTACGCATCAGCCCATCGAGCAGTTGGCGAGCCTGCGCACCACGCCTAACATGAGCACCTGGCGTCCGGCGGATGCCGTTGAGTCAGCGGTCGCCTGGAAAGCTGCCCTGGAGCGTGTCGATGGCCCGACTGCGCTGGTCTTTTCCCGTCAGGGACTGCCGCACCAGCAGCGTGATGCCGAGCAACTGGCCAACATCGCCAAGGGTGGCTACATCCTGTCAGACAGCGAAGGCACGCCGGACCTGATCCTCATCGCCACTGGTGGTGAAGTGGGGCTGGCTCAGGACGCGGCCGAAGCGCTGCGCCAGAAGGGTAACAAGGTTCGCGTGGTGTCCATGCCATCCACAGACACCTTCGACGCCCAGAGCGCCGCGTATAAGCAGGAAGTACTGCCGCTTGAAGTGACCAACCGGATCGCCGTCGAGGCCGCTATTGAAGATTACTGGTACAAGTACGTTGGCCTGGACGGCCGCGTGGTGGGCATGAGCACCTTCGGTGAGTCTGCGCCTGCCGGTGAGCTGTTCAAGGAATTCGGCTTTACGGTAGACAACATTGTCGCTGTGGCCGGGGAGCTGCTGGAAGCCTGATGAGCACCGCTGCACCGTATCGCATCGCCATCAATGGATACGGCCGTATCGGCCAGTGCGTCTTGCGTGCACTCTACGAGAATCGTTTTCGCGATCACCTTCAGGTGGTCGCGATTAACGAGCTGGCGGACATCGATACCATTGCCCATCTCACCCGCTACGACTCCACCCATGGTCGATTCCAGGGTGAGATAAACGTTGAGGGAGATTCCCTGCTGGTAAACGGGGACCGTATTCGCGTCGTCCGTTGCGCCGAAGCATCGGAGCTGCCCTGGGACGAGCTGGGCATTGATCTGGTGCTGGAGTGCTCCGGTGCTTTCACCGACCGCGCGACGGCCGAGCAACACCTGAAGGCTGGTGCTGAACGCCTGCTGTTCTCACAACCGGCGGAATCCGATGTGGATCGCACCATTGTTTATGGCGTGAATCAGGACCAACTGGCCGAGTCTGATCGTATCGTGGCTGCTGCCTCCTGCACCACCAATTGCCT
>NZ_DELU01000029.1:0-847 GCF_002352785.1 Marinobacter sp. UBA2688 | reverse complement strand
CCGGTGATCGACGCCTATCACCATCAGGACCTGCGCCGAACCCGCAGCGCCCTGCACAACATTGTTCCGGTCGACACAGGCCTTGCGAAGGGCATTGAGCGCTTGCTGCCTCACATGGAAGGCAAGTTCAGCTCGGTGGCCATGCGGGTGCCCACCATGAACGTGTCGGCAATCGACATGGTGGTGAATGTCAGGGAAAACACCTCGGTGGAGGCGGTGAACAACTTACTAAAAAACGCCGCCCACGGCCCGCTGAAACACATTCTGGGCTACACCGATGAGCTTCTGGCCAGCTCCGATTTTAATCACGACGCCCACTCCGGCATCGTCGACGGAGGCCAGACGCGCGTAACCGGCGGCACCATGGTGAAGGTGCTGTGCTGGTTTGATAACGAGTGGGGGTTCGCAAATCGGATGCTGGACGTCAGCAAACACTGGCTCTCCAGCCACTGACACATTTTTTGATCAGGGGATGAACAACGATGACTATCAAGAGAATGACCGATCTGGATCTCGCCGGTAAGCGGGTACTGATTCGTGAAGACCTCAACGTACCGGTAAAAAATGGCGAAGTGTCCAGCGACGCTCGCATCCGTGCCTCGCTGCCGACGATTAAGGCGGCAAAGGACGCAGGCGCAAAGGTCATGCTGATGTCCCACCTCGGCCGCCCGGAAGAAGGCGTTTACGACGAAGCCTCCTCCATGAAACCGGTGGCCGACCACCTCAGCAAGGTACTGGGTCAGGAAGTTCGCCTGATCACCGATTACCTCGAGGGCGTTGATGTAGCCGACGGCGAAGTCGTCCTTTTCGAAAACGTCCGTTTCAACAAGGGCGAGAAAAAAGACGA
>NZ_DELU01000024.1:400311-431642 GCF_002352785.1 Marinobacter sp. UBA2688 | reverse complement strand
GAATCGGCAACGAAGTCATCGTCAGCTTCCTGGACGGCGACCCGGACCAGCCGATCATTACCGGAAGAACCTACCACGCCACCAACACCCCGCCGTACGCGCTGCCGGAGCACAAGACCAGAACCACTCTCAAGACCCAGACCCACAAGGGTGAGGGCAGCAACGAACTGCGATTCGAGGATGAAGCGGACAAGGAACAGATCTACGTCCACGCCCAGAAAGACCTGGACCTGCTGACGGAAAACAACCGCACCGAAGTCATCAAAAATGACAGCCACCTGACCGTGGACCGCCATCGCAAGGCCCACATCAAGGGCAATGACCACGCCACCGTGGACGGTGAGAAACGGGAACAAACCGGCAAGGACCACAGCTTCAACGTCACCGGCACCCTGCACCTGAAAGCCGGCACCGCCTGGCTCAGCGACTCCGGTACCGAACTGCACATCAAGGCCGGCCAGAAAGCCGTCATCGAAGCGGGTGCGGAAATCACCCTCAAGGCCGGCGGCAGTTTCGTAAAGATCGATCCCAGCGGTGTCGCCATGGGCGGCGCCGCCATCAAGCTGAATGCCGGTGGATCGCCGGGTAAGGGCAGTGGGCAGAAGGTTCAGGTGCCGGAAATGCCGGGGTTGGTGGAGAAGAATGGTGGGGCTGTTGCGGCTGAAGAACTGCTGGAGACACCCCAAAGACCGATGGCCAAGCCCGACCAGATACGCGCCATCAAAAATGCCGCGAACCAGGGTAAGGGTATCTGCCAGGTTTGCTCGCCAGAATCGCAAGGGGCGGTCTGATGGGTAAGCTGGCTGAATTTCCCGATAAGGGCAGAACGTTCATTCTTGTCGACGGTGCAAAAGTGAATGATTTGTCCCAGATTATTTATCGTGAACTAGAAACACCTCATTGCGATGCGCTCTACAGGGAAACTGAGCTTGCTGACCTTTTGGAAATTTCACCATGGCTGGTTGAAACGGGAATAGACAGCTCTCTGGCACTTAGATGTTTCGAAGAGTGGAAGTCTCAGGGTGTAGCGATCGCAATGCAGTCTGACTGCAATTTTGAAGGGGTCATGGACCATTTGCGTGGATTGCTTATGGCCAGGTTGGTGACGGGGGATGACGTTGTGTTCCGATTCTATGATCCTGAAATCGCGCGGCATCTGTTGAAGCTGGATTCATCAGGTGAAGATGTGAGGCGATTGATGGGGCCTTGTAGCCTGTTCGCCATTCAGGATCGTCGCACGGGTGAGTGGGAGTTCTTTCACAATGACCAACCCAATAGTGAGCAACAGGCTGAGATGTTCAGCATTCGTGAGGAACACCAGGTTGCGATGGAGAGAGCAGCGGAAGAGACGGCCCTCAGGAAGCTCGAGCTTCACGTTGCAAACTACTTTCCCCATTTGCTTCAGAAAACGAATGCAGATGGGCAGGATTGGGGGGCAGTCTCTGCGCTAGTCGACGGAGCAAAAGCGCGGGGATTGTACAGTACCCGCGGTATCGCCCTGTATATCAACACAATCGGCTGGCTTGGGCACCATGCATTCGAAGGCAGTGAAGTACAGACTCTGTGGAAAGAGAATTCCGCAGTACCAGGCAAAGCCATAGCGCGAATTGCAGAATTCGCCGAGAAAAAGTCTACGGAGGGACTGGTCCATGGGTAGTGCTAACAGCTCAGCGTTTTTACAGGGTGCTGATGACATCGACTCAGCGGCACAGATGTGCCCTCTCAAGCTCAAAACCGTTGCATTGTATCCGGTGCGCTGGGCGATCAGTCAGGAAGAGGTTACTTTGCCCCCCAACTTCCGCCCACCTTCCGTGGCGCTTGGAACCACTCATTACTGTGTTCGAAAACTGACACCCGGTTGGGTCTACATGTTCTCCGAAGTTTTCGGAACGCTACATGAGTACCGGGTCAATGAGCAGGGCCTGATAACCGAAGTACAGCCCGGTGTGAACTCTGTACTGCTTCCAGATGTCGATGCTGAACGTGCTTTGCCCGCTATACATCACCCGGCTGGAGGAAAGGTGCTCCTGAAATTCGTGCAGCATCGATGGACTGTGCGTTTGCAGGAACTTGTACGAACAGATGCACAGGTCCGCGACGAGCATATGCAGCCGTTTGACTTGAGCGGGCTTCCGGAAAAGCGTGAAGGTGCAAATATCAGTGAAACCGAAGCCATAAACGGAGTGGTTGAAGATTTTCGGCCAGAACCAATGGATTTCGAGTGGAGCCTGACGGATTTCGCCCAAGGAATCAGCGAGTCGGATTTGCAGGGGCAGTGCAAGAAAGAAACTGAGTTTTCGTACTGCGTTGCCCTTAACGATGAAATCGGTATCACCTCCGAGCTGGGCCAACTGCATGCGCTTCATGTAAATCTGATTACGAATTACGCGGAGGAGAATGCATATGCCTACTCCACCTCCCAGATGGTGGATGCGCTCATCGCCCGTGAGGCCAGCAAGAAGGAAACGGAAGAAGAGCGGGATGAGAATGCAGAAGAACTGAAAGAACGCATTCGTTCCGCTGACAAGGATGCGTTCGTAGAGGGTTACCATAAGAGAATTGAGGAATACGACCAAGCACGTGGTCGTGTATTCGATGACTGGAAGAGATGGGTTGACTCCGACCATTTGGCCCGGAAACTGGAGTTCAACGACTGCTACTGTGCGGAAGGGTTCGAAGCGGTTGAGCAGGAACTGGCAGATATACTGGATGGCTATGTCAGTGCCGAAAAGGGTAAGGAAGACGCCGAAGAGTGGTTGGCTGCAGACGAAGGCGAAGCCGGTACGGTCGGAAACATGCTCAGTACCGTGCTGTTCCTGGCATCTGCCACCAACGGTATTGCCCAGAAACTGAAAGACCTTCCCGGTTTTGATTATGGTCGCCTGAAGATCGTCGACAGTATCTTCGACATGCCGGCACATGTGCGAGTGAGCACTGCCACTGATGTTCTGATGCTGGAATTTGCCGCCCCCGCCGCAAAGATGGGAACCTGGGCGAAAGACCCTCAGACTTGGCCGCAGTGGAAAAAATGGACCAAGGCCGTCCAGAAACGCTATGGCATAGATGTTCATCGACAGGGAATCACCCTGAATACCGCGACGGACCTGCTCACGGCGGTCCACCGCAAATCACTGGAAGCTGCTGGCCATAACCTGTCTGAACTGACAATGACGCCGCTGGCTGCCGGCATGGCGGATGCCAGGATCAGGAATTACCTGCGTGGCACCATGATCGACGTGTTCCACCTGACCCCGGATTTCAAGGACAACCCCTTTGGCTGGCTTCATACCCGATTGGACCCGGTGGTTGAAAGCATTAAACAGAA
Source organism: Marinobacter sp. UBA2688 (assembly GCF_002352785.1). NCBI lineage: Bacteria > Pseudomonadati > Pseudomonadota > Gammaproteobacteria > Pseudomonadales > Marinobacteraceae > Marinobacter > Marinobacter sp. UBA2688. The sequence goes on along the minus strand of NZ_DELU01000024.1, from coordinate 428,317 downwards.
CCGGGGCAAGTTCATTGGAGCCGTGACCTTCTTCCACGCGATTAATGTGGCAAGCCTGTTCTCCGGCCTGGATAAGACCCAGCAGGATGTAATGCTGGGCGACCGATCCGTCATCGACCGGTGGGGGTATTTTGTATCTGGCCTGTGGAGCATCGGCGAAGGTGTGGTTAACCTCAGCGGGTTGCTGATCAAGGAGGAGTACGCGAAAGCCCTCGGGGCAAACTTGTCGGCCGCTGGGGCGAGGGTGTCGGTGGCTCTAAGTATCTTAAAGGATGTGAAGATTTTGTCTGTTGCTGCTAAGGGCTTCGTGACAATCACCACAAAGACCCTTCCCTATGTCGGTGTTTTACTGTCGATAGGTCTGGAAGGAAGGCGGGGTCTCAAGGCCTTGGACACAGGCCATCACGCAATGGTGGCTCTGTCCGGGGTCCAGATTGGGCTGAGCATCGGTATCACTTCTCTGGCTTCGCTGGCTGTGGCGGGTGCGTTTACCGGGGCAGGCGTGGCCGTTGTGCTAGTGGTGGGCGCGGTTCTGATCGCAGTCTCCTTCGTCATCAGCATGGTTCAGCTATACATCGCCCGGTCCAGGATTGAGGATTTCTTGTCATTGTCATTCTGGGGCAACGCGCCGACGTTGCGTTACTGGGATGATCAGTCCCGGCCATCAAGCGCGGAACTGCTGGAGTCAAGCAGGACCATCGCTTCTACGGACGAGGGCGGAGAAATCCGGGAATATTTTGAAGCGGAACTGGATGCGTTCTACTACATGTTGTTCTCGCCCATAGTGCGGATAACCGAGTACATGCCCAAGAATTGGGCTATATCCCGGCAGGGCGAACATAAGGTCCTGTCGGAATTTACGAGTTTCGCAGTGTATTTCCCGGGTTTTGTTGAGGGGACTTGCGCGGTTTCCATCAAGCTGTTCGAGGCGAACAGGAACTGGTTTTCTGACGACGATTCGAGCGATATCACCGACCTGTTTGATCGCAGGAGGACGATAGACCCCTCTCCCCAAGGGCTGATGTACGGGTTTACCCACTACAACCACGACGGGTGGGAACAGCTTGAACTGTTGATCGAGTACGAGAAGGATGGACGGAAAGTGACGGGTGAAAACGGGCTCCGTTTTATTCTGGACGGAAACGATGTGGAGGAATTGGGTGTCGATGAAAGACTCGCCTTTGAAGTGTGATTTTCCGGAAACGGACCTGGAGCAACAACTGGAAAAGAAGCTGTACCGCACCCATGGTGCGCGGCTTGCCAGTCCGCCGGCCCGTAAGGTGGCGGGGGTGTCCGATTCCTCGGAAGGAATGGATCAAGGCGTTGCTTTCATTAGTGAGCGGCTCATGGACATTAGGACGGCCTTCTTGTCTCTTCGAAGGGCCATGCCAGTCATCGTAAGTATGTTCATGATAATTGTTCTGGCGTTGGGTTGGATTGTTAGCTTGTTCTACTCAAAGGCGTTGCTTGGAGTATTGATCGCTTTTGGTCCTGTCTGGGTGGCCGTCTACCTGTTCGAAATCTTCTTTCCGTACACGCTGCCGGTCCGGATCGACCGGAAGGAGGGGTTCGTCTACATAGGACACCGCGGCACCTTCTACCGGATTCCCTGGGACGAGCTGGAAGTGACCTTTTCCTACAACTGGCAGTATCTGGGCTCTGGGGTAGTGTGGGAGCGGCAGTACTACGCCCACCTGTTCATGCGGGAAAAGCATTACTTTTGCGGGAAGCCCCCCAAGATGCCCCTACAGCGCAAGAAGATCTTTTCTGGGTTTAAGGAAGAGGATATGTATCGGAAATGGAATTTCATTGTCAGGTATTACGACGAGGGGGTTGTTGAAGAGGATGAGGAGAATCTCTACGGAGCAAATTATGACTCCTATAATCAGCACGTGGCTGGCCAAATGGGTCGTCGTATTTTCGGGCATGTATTATTTTTCTTCTTTATGCCGACCATAGTATGGTCGAAGTATACACCCTCAAAATACAAATGGCCGAAAGAGATTGAAGCAATATTTGGGAAGATTAACTACTACTGATTCTCCGCTATTTGCACAAGCTGACTTCGGCTTATGCGGATCGCAACCAAGATGAGCGGCCTGCCGGTCTTCCTGCTTGTAAGTTGTAACTATAGTCCCGTATACGGAGATTAAAAAATGAAGAAAGGACTCCTACTCCTCCTCTGCCTCCTAATTACCCCCATCACCCAGGCCGGTACCTACCGCTGGGTCGATGAAAACGGCCAGACCCACTTCGGGGACCGACCGCCGGTGAATGCAGCCTCTGATGAAGTAGAGCTAAAAGCCCCCGCACCGTCTTCGGATGCCGATGCCCGCGCGCGCAAGGAGCGGATGAATGAATTCCTCGAGCAAACCGAACAGGAGCGGGCTGAGCGCAATGAAGCGAAAGCCAAGCAGGAGGCGAAAGCGGCTAAGCATGAGGCTCTTTGTGAGTCCTTACGGGCACGGTTGAAGCATCTTAAGAGCGTTTCACGTATGTACCGGCTGAACAAGGAGGGCGAGCGGGTGTTTGTCGACGATGAGGAGAATGAGCGTATCCGCCAGGAGTTTCGTGCGAAGGTACAGAGTGAATGCGGCGCCTGATTCCGTTTTGGTTTGCTTTCGCCCTCTTTACCGCGTTCAACGCCTATGCAGAACCACCGGAACTGGCGCTGGCCGGTGTCTACGACGAAGGCGTTGCCCTCGATGATTATTGGGTAAGCGAGAAACTGGACGGTGTACGGGCCTATTGGGACGGTGAGCGGTTCTGGTCCCGGGGTGGCAACGAGTATCGGGCGCCTGACTGGTTTACTGAGGGCTTTCCCGATGTGCCCATGGACGGCGAACTCTGGATGGGGCGAGGCCGGTTTGCGGAGCTGTCCGGCGCGGTGCGCCGGCTGGAACCGGTCGATCCCAGTTGGCGCCAGATCCGGTTTATGGTGTTTGACCTTCCGGCGCTCGATCAGCCCTTTGCTGAACGTGTTGCGGCTATGGAAGCGTTGGTGCAGCCATCACCGTCGCCATTCCTGGCCATGGTCGTGCAACGTAAGGCCACGGATCATGAGCGTTTGATGTCGGCGCTGGACAAGGTGGTGTCCGAGGGCGGCGAGGGTTTGATGCTGCGTCGCGGCGGCAGCCTTCATTCAACTGGCCGTTCAGATGATCTGTTGAAGGTGAAGCGTTACGATGATGCCGAGGCGGTCGTGGTAGCGCATCTTGCCGGCAGCGGAAAATACGAAGGCATGCTTGGATCAGTTCTAGTAAGGCGGAATGATGGCCGCCAGTTCCACATTGGTACCGGATTCAGTGATGAGCAACGGGAAGATCCGCCGCCGGTTGGGGCTACCATTACCTATAAATATTACGGCTTCACGTCGACAGGCCTTCCCAGATTTGCCAGTTTTCTGCGGATTCGCAATGACGAACCCGAGGCGCCGTGATCCTGGGGCGCTCAATTACGAGGTCTTCATCTACCGCCCCATACCTTGTGCTACAGTGGTTTTAACCGTGGTCGTTCTATATCTTTCCATGGTTGCTGAATGCCAGCTCTGTCAGGGCAACCCTGATGCCGGTAGTCAGTGGACAATGTGAATCGTTACCGAAAGCCGAAATAGCAGTACGACATACTGATAAGGAGGCAACAAATGGAAGCGAAATCCAGTCAGAACGAGTACGAGCAGGTCAGGCAAGATTTGCAGCAACTTCGCGAAGATCTCTCCAAGCTCACCAAAGCCGTTGCTGATGGGCAAAAGAGCAATATCAGCAGCCTTCGTGATGAAATTCGCCGGGAAAGCCGTGAGGCCTTTGATCAGGTCCGGCAACGCGGTGATGAGGCCTTCAACCGTGCCCGGGATGCGAGCAGTAAAGCGGTGCACGATGTTGAGCACAAAATCGAGGAGCGGCCGTTCCTGAGTGTTGTGCTCATGTTCCTCGCAGGCTTGTTGGTTGGCCGGTTGCTGGACCGCTGATCATGCCCGATTCCGCCTGGTTACAGGGCGTCTTGCGCAAGGCAGTCGCGGCCATCATAGGTTTTATGCTGGCCTTTGTGTTGCTGGTCGCCCTGTTGATTACCGGTTTTTACATGCTCGTCAATGCCGCCATGCTGGCTTTATCGCCCGTGATGGGGGAGGCCGGCGCCATGGCGGTGACGGGCATGTCCTGCCTGTTGTTGCTGGCGTTGTTTTTCTATCGAATGACACGTCCGGCTACGTCCAAGAAAACCGCCAGTGCCGCCGGTGAGGGTGATGACCAGCCTTCCACGTCACCAATCGATGCCATCAGAGACCTTGTCCGCAACAATCCACTGGAAGCGGTGTTTGCGGCATTTACTCTTGGTGTGGTGGAGCAGGGTGATCCTCGCCTGAAGTCACTGCTGTTGCAGGGCGGCATGGTCCTGATGAAGGAAGCTGAGGCCGAGCAGGCCCGAGACAAAGACAAAACGGACTCACGGGAAAGTGGCACGGACGCGCCAGTCACATGATCGTCACCTGAGCGTAACCCCCCGCGCCGACAATAGCCGTGCAGTACCATTCATTGCACAGGGAGCTTGTTATGAAGTTACGCACGTTACTGGTTATGGCATTACTGATGCCTCTATTCTCTGCCGCCCATGCGGCACCGGATTGGCATGGCAAGGAGGATCGTTGGACTCCGCCAGGCCTTGAAAAATGGCACGACAAGTGGCCGGATCTGAAGGACAGGCATCACCGGGGTAAACGCGAAGTCCATCTGGGGCCGCGCCCGTTCTGGCTGGTGGAAGACATGGATGAGGGGCGCCTGAAAGACCGGCTCCAGTCCTGCCGCGCCGACAAAATCCGTCCTACGGATTTCTCCATCGGCCATCGGGGTGCGCCGTTGCAGTTCCCGGAACACACGCTTGAATCCTATGTTGCGGCTGCCCAGATGGGTGCTGGCATCCTGGAGTGCGATGTTGCCTTTACCAAGGATCGGGAGCTGGTTTGCCGTCACGCACAGAATGATCTCCATACCACCACCAACATCGTGACGATTCCGGAACTGAACGCCAAGTGTACGCAGCCGTTTGTCCCGGCGGACCCGGCAAGTGGCACTGAGGCGCAGGCAGAATGCCGCACCAGCGATATCACGCTGGAGGAGTTCAAGTCACTGGAAGGCAAGATGGACGCCTTCAACCCCATGGCAACCACGCCGGAGGAGTACCTGGAAGGCACGGCAGACTGGCGCACGGAGCTTTACAGCAGTCGCGGCACCCTGTTGACCCATAAAGAGAGCATCGAACTCTTTAAACGACTGGGTGTGAAGTTCACGCCGGAACTGAAAACGCCGGTGGTTGAGATGCCCTATGAGGGCGACTACAGCCAGGAAGATTACGCCCGCCAGATGATTCAGGATTACGTTGAAGCCGGCGTGAACCCGAGGGATGTCTGGCCGCAGTCGTTCCTGCTGGATGATGTACTGTTCTGGGTCAATGAAACGCCGCGGTTTGGACGACAGGCTGTGTTTCTGGATCAGGAGCCGCTGACACCGGAGAATTCCTCCCTGGCGTGGATGGAAAGCCTGTCTGCGCAAGGCGTGAATATCCTGGCCCCCGCATTGTGGAAAATGTTGACCCTGGATGGCCACCAGCAGATCGTGCCGTCGGACTACGCTGAAAACGCCAAGGCAGCGGGGCTGGATATGATCGCCTGGACGGTCGAGCGTAGTGGTCCGTTGGCCAATGGCGGGGGTTGGTATCACCAGACCATCACCGACGCCATCAATAACGACGGCGACGTGTTCAATGTGATTGACGTGCTGGCCCGGGAGGTTGGGGTGATTGGTATCTTCTCGGACTGGCCGGCCACCACCACTTTCTACGCCAACTGCATGGGGCTTGCCGGCCGGGGCCATTGAAGGTCAGTTGCCTCGACGCCGTAAACTGGTGAAAATTCAGCCAATCGTTAATGCCGTTATCGGAGTAGACTGGTGATAACTCATCAAACGGTAGCGGTTGTGCATGGATACAGACACCAGTCCGGTGTGGCAAAGACACGCCTCGGCCATCCTCAGCGGGTTCCTTGGGGACTGGCTTGAGGCGCGAAACAACCCTTTGGCGGTGCCCATGGAGTTCTTCCACGGGCGCTCGCCCATTGACTTATCGGCACCCGCAGTGGAGTCGCCCGGTTCGACACTGTGCCTGTCCATACATGGTTTGATGGAACTGGAGACGGTTTGGGACCTTCCGGGGCAAGCTGAGTCTCACTACGGGTCCCTGCTGGCTGACGAAGGGCGCTCCATCACACCGCTTACCCTTCGCTACAACACCGGCCGACCGATTTATCGCAATGGCGAAGACCTTGCCGAGCTTCTGGAAACCCTGATCCGCCGTTGGCCGGTGCCAGTTGAGCGAATTATTCTGATGGGCCACAGTATGGGCGGGTTGCTGATTCGCAGTGCCTGCCATCATGGTCAGTATCTAGCTCACCGCTGGGTTGAGAAACTCACCGACTGTGTCTACATCGGTTCGCCACACGATGGTTCCTGGCTGGCAAAAGGCGCGAAGGCCACAGCCGACCTGATGAACCGGGCACCACGGGATTACCTGCGCGTGGTGGGTGAGGTGATCGATCTGCGCAGTGAGGGTATTCGCAATCTGTCCCGCGGGGAGGTTGTTCATGGGAATGAGGGCGAACCTCCTCTGCTACCCGGAACCCGGCATTACGTTGTCTGTGGCCTGCTGGCGCGATCCCGTCAACATCCGATCAACGCCCTGTTTGGAGATGCGCTGGTGCATGAATCCAGTGCTCGTGGCCATGAGCGGAGGGGCTGGACACTCAGTGGTGTCGCCAGCTTCCCCGGCGTTGACCATATCCGTCTGGCCCATCACCCGGATGTGGCCAGCCAACTGAAGGAGTGGCTGTTATGAGCGAACATAATCGCAATTGGTGGGCTGGCGTTGCCGATATAACAGCCAGTGGCCTCAATCACGGCGCTCTCAAAGTGGAGCGTATTCATCTGTCGATTGCGGATGAAACCTTCAATATTCTGCAACGGGTGCCGATTGCCCGGCCCTGGAGTGAGGCTGTTCGCTCCATCCACCACGGCATTTCCCGTCTCTCCTATCGCAGCGTTTCGCTGGCGGCTGCCAGTCTTGAAGCATCCGTGAAATACGTCAATGCGCCGAAAAGTTGCAAGGCTGACATTAACTAACATGAAAATGAGGTGAACAGACCGTATTGTGCATTTAACCCACATCCCGCCGATTTGTAGGTAGCCTGAGTTCAGGTAATCGGTATGACGCTTTACCGGTTAATCCAACAGGAAATCAATCATTTCCGAACTCAGAAGGATGGATGCGATATGAGCTATAAATCCGGTTTTGCCTATGTAACGGTTCTGGCCTCGGCCATGCTGGCCGCCCCGGTTGTATCAGCCCAGGACAACACCGATCGCGACAGCTCCGGTGTATATCTGAGCGGCAGTTATGGTGGCTACAAAGCCCATGGTGGCGAGTTTGATGATGAAAACGATCTGTTCGGCGTGGGGCTGGGCTACCAGTTCAACCAGTTCTTCGCCCTGGAAGCCGAGTACATTGATTTCGGCAACTTTGGCGACGATGACGTCGATGGCAAGTTGAAGGGTACTTCCCTTGGCCTGATCGGGCGGCTGCCTTTGACAGATACCTTTGGTGTTTATGCTAAGGCTGGCGCATTTGCTTCGTCGTTCGATGTAGACGCGTTTGACGAAAGTGAGACCTACGATGAGGTCAATCCATTTGTCGGTGCCGGTGTTGATTTCCGGGTCACCGAACAGTTGACGGCGTTTGCGGAATACAACCGCTACAACGTTGATATCGACGAAGACGACTTCAATGGCCAGGTCACCAATGACGGGCCGGACTTCGATACCGGTCGTGTTGGTATGCGTTTCCAGTTCTAACGTAAGTACCTGAAAAACCCGGGGCGGTTCTGGCCCCGGGCTTTTTATCAGCTTCTCTGCAATACCTACCGTATTACTGAACGTTTTCCAGCTCGCCAAACCGCTCTGCGAACAGCGCTGATGACAGGTAGCGCTCGGCGGAATCCGGCAGAACCACCACGATATTCTTGCCCTTGAATTCCGGCAGCTTTCCGATTCTGACCGCAGCCACAACCGCTGCACCACAGGAAATACCACAGAGGATGCCTTCCTCCTGCATCAACCGGTGCGCCATGTCCATGGCGTCCTGATTGCTGACTTTTTCCACCCGGTCCACCAGGTCCATGTCCAGGTTGCCCGGAATGAAGCCGGCGCCAATGCCCTGGATCTTGTGGGGTGCTGGTGTTTGGTCCTGACCGCCGCGGGCCTGAGTGATGATTGGCGAGTCTTCCGGCTCCACGGCAACGGTGGTGATGGCCTTGCCTTTGGTATTGCGGATGTAACGGGTTACGCCGGTCAGGGTGCCGCCGGTACCAACCCCGGACACGAAGATGTCGATGGCACCGTCGGTATCGTTCCAGATTTCGGGCCCGGTGGTGTCCTCGTGGATGCGGGGGTTGGCCGGGTTCTCGAACTGCTGTGGCATGAAGCAGTTGTCCGGGTCTTCAGCAACGATCTCTTCGGCCTTGGCGATGGCGCCTTTCATGCCCTTCGCCGGCTCCGTAAGCACCAGTTCCGCCCCCATGGCCTTCAGTACTTTGCGGCGCTCCAGGCTCATGGATGACGGCATGGTCAGTTTCAGCTTGTAGCCTCTCGCAGCAGCGACGAAAGCCAGCGCGATGCCAGTGTTACCGCTGGTGGGCTCGACGATCGTCATGCCGGGTTTGAGAGCGCCACGCTTTTCCGCATCCCAGATCATGGCGGAACCGATCCGGCACTTCACGGAATAGGCCGGGTTGCGCCCTTCAATCTTGGCCCAGATGGTGGCCCCTTCGTTGACCCGATTAAGCTTGACCAGCGGGGTATTGCCGATCGACAGCGAGTTGTCTTCGTAGATCTTAGCCATGGTGTCGTCTCCTTTGCGTTTTCCCTGTCGCAAAAGGATAGCATCAGCTAGCCCCGTCTGGCTGCCTGATCTTCAGTGGTCAGAGCTTCCAGGCGGTTGCGGCCGTTTTGCTTGGCGAGATACAGCGCCTTGTCTGCCAGCCGAAGGAATTCTGCCGGCACCGTGTCCTTGCCGGGTGTGCCAGTGGCCAGGCCGATGCTTACAGTAAAGCGGATCTGTTCGTCGTCGCAGCAGGTGGTTAGCCCCGCCAGACCCTCGCGGAATGCTTCCAGCCGCGAAACCAGCTCATCACGGTCGCTGAAGCTGGTGAACATCACAAACTCCTCACCGCCGAACCGGGTAAGGCGGTCTGTGTCACGCCGAAAGTGAGAGCGCATGGTATCTGCCAGCGCCACCAGACAACGGTCGCCCGCGTCGTGGCCGTAGGTGTCGTTGATTTCCTTGAAATGGTCCGCGTCCACCATCGCCACGGCAAAGCCGGCTCCGTGTCGTTGACACCAATGGAAGCTCTTGCTGAACTCACGGTCGAAATAGCTGCGATTGCCGATCTGAGTCAGGTCGTCTGTTACGCTGAGATGCGCAAGGCGGTCATTGGCCGCAGCGAGTTCATGATTCAGGCGCCCGAGTTTGCGGTTCCAATAGAACAGCAACCCCAAGAGCACCACGGCACCCATGATGAGCTGGAATACCAGGGTGTAGTCGACGGTCTGTTCCAGTTTGAGTCCTGCCCATTGTTGTTCAATGGTTTTAAGCTCCGCTTCCGTCAGGCTGGACACCAATTTTTGCATGATGTTGAAGAGTTCGGGCTGGTCATTCCGGGTGGCGACTCCCAGGGTCCAGTCTGCGGGAATCCGCCCGAGCACTTTCAGGTCTGCCAAACCCAGCTCCTGCATGTTGTAGCTGGCGGTGGACAGAGTGCCAAGGTACCCCGCCAGCTTCCGTTCCTGAACCATGCGCAGTCCGGTTTTTTCGCTGGGCACTTCCACCAGATTGAGGCCGGGATTGGTTGTCTTCAGCAGTTCCAGAAAAGCGTAGTCCTTAACCACGCCGACCGGTCGGTCCCCCATGTCGTCCAGTGTATTGATGTAGGGGGCTTCCACACGTCCCAGAAGCACGCTGGGAATCTGGATATAGGGTTTTGTGAAATTCAGGTATTCAAGCCGCTCCGGTGTTTCCATGGCCATGGAAAGCATGTCGCAGTGTCGGTTTTTGACTGCCTCTATGGACTCGGACCAGCTGTCTACGGGAAGAGGGGTGAATGTGATGTTGGAACGATTCGCAAACAGGGCGAAGATGTCGGCGGAAATACCGAGGTGTTTATCGTTTTCGCTGAGGCCCTCCAGTGGCAGCCAGTCAGGGTCTACGCAGATGGTCAGTTGTCGGTTGCGGTCGGCCAGCCAGGCCTGTTCGGCATCGGAGAACGTTAACGGGCCGGTGGCCGGTGTCCGGTTACGACGGGCGGAAGCGCCAAGCCAGCGATTCTCGATAGTGCGCATTTCCGTTGGGCTGATGGCCTCCAATGCGGCGTCCATTATAGAGGCGAGCGGCTCAAGAGCGGGACGCACGCCAAAGCGCAGGTCTTCTCCCGGCATGCCATCAAGGGTCATTTCGCCGGCAATATTCACTCCGGCAATGCGAAGCTCCCTCACCCAGTAGTTTCCGTTTGGCAGGGCTGCCAAGGCAACATCGACGGAGCCCTCAGCCAGAGCCCGGAACATGGCCTGCTGGGAGGTGAAAGCGAACACATTGTCGCCCAATGCCTCACGAAGGGGTCCCTCGTAGTAAATACCTGAACCAATAGCGACCTTCAGTCCCTGCAAGTCTGCTGGTGAGCTGAATGCCAGATTCTTATCCAGAGTGAAGGCGACGTTGGGAATGGTATGGTAGGGCCGGGTGAACCGTATGAACGCTTCGCGTTCGTCGGTTTTCGAGATATTGGCCATGATATCAATGTCACGGTCCATAAACCGGGGGTACAGTTCCGACCATTGCCCGGGCACCGGTACGATTTGCAGGCCGGTCAGATCCGATATCCGGTTCAGCACGTCAACGGACAGTCCTTGCAACGCGTCTGCGTCGTGAAAGCTGAAGGGCGCATAGTCACTCATAAAGCCCACCCGTACCGGGCCGACCTCACTGATGTAGTGCTGATGGGCATCACTCAGGGTAAAACCCGACGATTCAGCAATGCTGGTCCCGCCGTATTCCTGCCACCGCTTGAACAGTTCCTCAATGCGCTTATCGGGAATGGCAGCCAGGCCGCTGCTGACCACGTCAAACAACTCATCGTTTGATTTCAGAACGCCAAGTCGAAAGTCTTCTTTCGACCATTCTCCCAACGGTGCGGGGCCAGCAATCTCCAAAAACCGGAAGCCGGCCTCGTTAGCGTAGTAGTTCAGGGTCAGTTCAGGACCGATGATGCCGTCCACCCAGCCAAAGGCCAGTGCCCGGACCAGGCCGGGAATGGAATCGTAGGTGACGAGCGACAAGCCCGCCGTTTCAAGTGCATCGCGGAAATAGGCGTCACGCACAACGCCAATACGGTAGTCATTGAGGGATCCCGGGGAATCAATGTCTTTGAGCGGGTTGGCTGGGTCATGCATCAGATGCATCTGGCGAATGTGGTACGGCTCGGTAAACTGTATGGTTCTGGCGCGGCCGTCGTTGTATGAAATTCCTTCGATAACGTCGATGTCGCCGCGCTGGAATGCACCGAACACTTCGGGCCAACTGCCTGCCCGAAACTCAATGTCCAATCCTGACTGGCTAGCCACCTCCCGGACTATATCGATAGAGAAGCCGGAGGCTGTGCGGCCCGCCATGGACGTGTAAGGTTTGTTGTCGGCCACAATGCCAACGGAGATGGGTTCTTTTACAGAGGGCCAGGCAGGCATCGATAGGAAGGTGAGCGCCAGTACACCGAAAATGCTAGCAAGCAGTGTGATCAGAGATGGCCTTTGCCAGGCAATTACAGCGCTCATCGGGTGATTCACAATTCTGTGGTGATTAACTGTGAGTGTAGTCGTTGGCGGGTTATTTGCCCAATGACGAGGTGATTCGTGGCCTGCGATTGCTGGTGCGTGATGGTAGGATGTCGCCACCTCAGTACGTTATGGGAACGACCATGGGCCTTTTGTTTGAACAGATCGACAGCCAACCCTCATCATTGGGAGAGATCACGCTTCGCCGCCGTCGCATTCCGGCGCTGGGTGACCGGGATATCTATGAGGTGAAGCTGGGTGAAGAGTTTCTCATGTCCAGCATGTTTGTGGACGCGGAAGTAGCCCTGGCGGACCTGGGCCTGAACGCCGTCGAGGGCGAACAGCTGAAGGTGGTGGTCGGCGGCCTGGGGCTGGGCTACACCGCGGAAGCGGCCCTCAAACATGAGCGCGTGAGCGAGCTGCTGGTCGTGGATGCCCTAGACACCGTCATCCACTGGCATCAGCAGGAAAAGGTTCCGTTGGGTAAAGTGTTGAATGCCGACCCGCGTTGTCGCTATGTGTTGGGCAGTTTCTTCGATCTGGCGGTATCGGAATCCGGTTTCGATACCGAAACCCCGGGCAGGGTGTTTGACGCCATCCTGTTGGACATTGACCACTCCCCCAGGTCCCTCCTGAACGAGTCCAATGCCAGCTTCTACAATGCTGAAAGCTTAGGCAGAATGGCGGCTCACCTGCGCCCTGGCGGCGTTTTCGCCATGTGGTCCAACGACCCGCCGGACGAGCCGTTCATGGACGTGTTGCGAACTCTGTTCACGGATGTGGATGCGAAGGTGGTGTCGTTCTACAACCCGTTCCAGAATCGGGAGTCCACCAACACGGTGTTCCTGGCCAGAAAGCCTCTCAGTTAACGGAACGGCCGGTGTAACTCGAAAAATCCGGCCTTTGCGGTTGGTGCTGGTCATCCGTCATATAGGCGGATGTCAGGATGAACTCTGCGGTGGCCCGGTTGCAGGCGACGGGAATGTTCCACAATGCAGCAATGCGTAGCAGGGCCTTGATGTCCGGGTCGTGTGGCTGGGGTTCCAGCGGGTCCCAGAAGAACACCAGCAGGTCAATTTCCCCTTCCGCGATCTTGGCGCCAATTTGCTGGTCGCCTCCGAGCGGGCCACTGAGCAGGCAATGGATGTCGTCCCGGCCCAGGTTTTCCTTGAGCAACCGGCCAGTGGTGCCGGAGGCGTAGAGTCGGAGGGAGGCAAAGCGTGTCTGGTTGTCGGCGACCCAGTCCACCAGTTCTCTCTTTTTGTTGTCGTGGGCGACCAGAGCGACGGATTTAACGGCCATTTGCGGTAAAGTCTCCTTTTTGGGGTGTGTCCGGTATAGGGCTCCAGTGTTTCATATTCGTGATAAACGCGGAACAGGAAATAGGTGTTATGTCGACAGATCACGCCATCAACTGGGCAGAGACGCCCGCCGCCGTGTGGCGCCGCCACCGTCAGGGACTGCGGGCCATTCGGCGGCTCGACCCGGTGGGTTGGGCCGACCTGACCGGCATCGAGCGACAGCAGACAGCCCTGGCCCGCAACACCGAGCGCTTCCTGGCCGGTGAACCCTCGAACAATACGCTGCTCTGGGGAGCCCGGGGCACCGGCAAATCATCGCTGATCAAGGCGCTGCTTAACCGGTATCGGGAGCAGGGGCTGCGGATGATCGAGGTGGACAAGGACGATCTGGTGAACCTGCCGGAGATCGTCGACGACATCGCTGAATTGCCCTGGCGCTTCGTGATCTTCTGCGATGATCTATCGTTTGAAGTGGGTGAGTCTGGTTACAAGGCGTTGAAAAGTGTGCTGGAAGGCTCGCTCGAGCTGCCGCCCGAAAATGTCAGGGTGTACGCCACCTCCAACCGCCGGCACCTGATGCCGGAATTCATGGACGATAACCTGAAAAGCGAGATGCGCGGCGGCGAACTCCATCCGGCGGAGGCCATCGAGGAGCAGGTATCCCTGGCGGACCGGTTTGGGCTGCAGTTGTCGTTCTATGGTTTTCCCCAGGATGTATACCTGCAGGCCATCGATGCTCTGTTCCCCCAAGTGAGTGATCGGGAGGCGTTGCATCTTGAGGCCATTCGCTTTGCCACCAGCCGGGGTGCCCGTAACGGCCGCACGGCGCAGCAGTTCTACCGCCAGTTTGCCGGCGACCCGGATGCCTTTGGCCAGTAGGCAACTGGTTACTGTCGCCGCGCCAGCCTGATGAACCGGTGGTGAATCATCCGCACGCCGATGAACACCAGGCCCAGCACAACCGGTATGGCAATGCCCAGAACCATTGAGGTGTTGACGTCGAATCCGGCGTCATCGGCGGACTCCAGCGCCAGCTTCAGCAGTGCCAGCAGGTAGTAGCTGATGACCACCACGGAAAACCCTTCCACTGTGTGCTGCATCATCAACTGGATTTTTGAGCGCCGGTCCATGGAGCTCAACAACTGTTGGTTCTGGCTCTGGATGGCCAGCTCCACCCGTGTACGCACCATGTCCGAGGCCCGGTCCACTCTGCGCGACAGGTCCTCCAGGCGTTCCTTCACCGATTCGCAGGTTTCCACCGCCGGTGTCAGCCGCCGGGTCATGAACTCGGTGATGGTGAGGTGTCCCGACAGCTCATCTTCCCGCAGCTCTTCCAGGCGGGTCAGCACCAGCTGGTGATAGGCCCGTGTCGCCGAGAAGCGAAAGGTGGCATGGGCGCGGAAGGCTTCGATGCGGGCCGCAATGTTGGTCAGATCCGCCAATACCTCACGTTCGTCGATGCCCTGGTTGTCCGCCAGGGACTGGGTTATCACCGCCAGTTGCTGGTCCATGTCGTTCAGCGAGGGTGTCATCTCCCGTGCCAGTGGCAGCGACAGCAATGACATCAGGCGATAGGTTTCGATTTCCATCAGGCGTTGGGTCAGCCGGCCGAGCTGGCTGTCGGACATGTCCCGGTTGAGAACCATGAAGCGCCCAAACCCATCACTATGGAGCCTGAAGGTGCCCCACACCCGGGCCTTCCCTTCCCAGGGGCTGCTGCCCACCAGTCGTTCTCCCTCGAACCAGTGGCGGATTTGCGCCAGGTCGGTTTCCGGGCCGTTTGAGGCTTGCTGCAGGTCAATATGGAAGGCGGCCACAACGGTGCCGGTGAGCTTCTCGAGCCATCCCTTGGGCAGCGACGAGATGCCGGTATCCTGGAAGGGCTGATGGTCGTCCCCAATACCCAGATTAATAAACGTGTAGGAGGCAAACTCCATGTGCATTTCACGCCGGATACGCAGGGAGCCAAAGGTGGCCTCGTAGCAGCTGACGTCCTCCCGCGGCTCGGGTTGCCCCAGCATGATATGCAGGTCCTGCCAGTGGCGGAACTGGTCGGCCCGCTGCTCCGGGGTGGTTATCAGGGCGATGTGGGTAACCTGTGCCGGGCATGGCAGCACGTGGAACGGGCGGGAATGGAGCTCGTTGTAGAGCTCTGCCCGAAGAGGGTGCAGATCCAGCTGTGTGAGCGGCGGGTTCAAGGCTTGGTCCTTTGACGACGATTGAGGGGCCTACAACGGAACAATAAAGGCTCGCGGGTCGTTCCGAAAGACGACTTGTGGCTTACGACTCTGGTCGCGGGCGGGACGGCAAAAGCACTGTAAAACGCACGCCACCGGTATCATCGCTGGCCATCACCTGGCCGTTGTGGTGCTCGGCAATCAACCTGACGATCAACAGGCCCTGGCCCAGGTGTCCTTCCTGATGGCCGGTTCGCACGGACACGAAGGGGCTGAAAATGTCACTGGCGAGGTTCTCCGGCAGAGCGGAACCTTCATTGAACACGCTCAGTTCCAGTTGTCGGGCGTTCTGCGTCAGCCGTATTTCAATGTTTCCCTGCTCTGGTGTGAAATCCCGGGCATTGTCCACCAGCTTGTCCAGAAGCTGCACCAGCAATTCCGGGGAACCGTGGCATAGACAACCGTTGGCCGGTCCGATGTAGTGAATACGGTGGTCGGGGTCCAGTTCCTGATAGGCGAGGGTGGTCTGGGAGGCGACTTCGGCCAGGTCAAAGGTTTCCTTTTCGGCGTGGTCAAAGCTTTGCTCCAGCCGGGCTGCCTCGCTCATCCCTTGTAGTATCTGGCTGAGACGATCCGTGGCGGAGCGGGCTCGTTCGATGTAACTGGCCTGATCAGCCGGGTCTGTGGTTTGCCCCAGATTCTCCAGGGAAGAACGTACCACCGCCACGGGGGTTTTCAGTTCGTGGGACAGGCGTCGGGAGAAGCTCTCCAGATAGTCTGTGTAGCCCTGAAGGCGGTCCACCATTTGGCTGAATTGCCGTGACAGGTCGCCCAGTTCGTCCTTCGCTTTTGCGGGTGGCAGCGTGCCCAACACGCGGCCGTCGTCGTCAATGCTGGCGCTGACCGCCCGCTGCAGTCGGGTAATGCGCCAGGACAGCCAACTGGCGTAACCCAGCAGAACCAGCATCAGGCCGATGATCAATAACACGCTGCGGGAAATGACCGAACCAAGGGTGCTGCCGGACAACGCCAGCAATTGGTCCAGTGATTCTTCCAGCACCAGCATCCGGCCATCGCCCAATGATTGTTTCACCAGCATGTAGGTGTCGCCGTCCCGGTGACGAACCAGCCCCTGTGATGGCAGTTCCCCGGCGTCCATGCGATGGGTTTGCGCATTCAGTTGTGAAGGCTCGGGCTGGTAGAAGCTCACCAGTGCCCGCAGGCCGTTCAGGCTGATGCGTTCCAGGATCTGCAGTGGGCTGAGGCTGTCGAATTCGGCCTCGTCGGTTTCGGAGTCGCGTGTCTGGCGAGCAATCACCCAGCCGTCAGGCTCCAGAACCCAGGTGCCCTGGCCCGGAGCGATCATGGCCGCAAGTCGGTTTTCGAGTTGTGGCATTCGGGTGACGATGTGCGCTGAGGTGGGGCCAGCAGAGACGCGCCCATCACCGGTGGCTACCGGCTTTTCCATAGGCCATGTCACCTGGAAACCAAGGCGGGACGAGGGTGCCGGACGCGGCATTCTCAATTCAGCCTGGTAGCCGTTGCTGACCGCCTGCCAGTAGCCGCTGATGCGATAGTCGGTTGCCCCTTCGCGCTCCGGGTCAATCGCATTGATGGCCCCTGGCGCCTGGGTTCGGATCAGGCGCTGCGTCGTCTGCTTATCACCGATAACCTGGAGTTGGATCTGGTCATGGGGTTGGCGGGGTTTGCCGGGGTTGAAGAAGTCAGCGGTTCTGCCGCTGACACGAATCAGGAGGTAGAGATGGGTTTGATCGACGGCTGCCTGCCAGGATAACTCGGGTCTGTCTTTGTTGATGGCCTGTTGTGTGCCTTGCCACTGCTGCCGGGATTCTTCCTCATCATATCCGGGCCAGTCGTCGCCGTAGCCATCCAGATTCGGGCTGCGGGACAGGAGGTCGGCGTAGATAACGTTGGTACCCGCAGCAACCGTTGGGGTCTCGGCAAGTTGTTCCGCTGCAAAACCGGCCGTGCGTCCGGCCTGGCTCTGCAATTGACGAGCGGCCTGGTCACGCAGGGCCTGGTCCAGCTCCAGCACGAACTGCAGGCCCGCCCAGGGAATCAGCAGCATCAGCAGGCTGGCAATGAAGAGTTGGCGCTTAAGGGTCAAAACTCAGGCCTCATGGGCGTTCCAGCGGTAACCCATGCCGTAGGCGGTGTGAATGCCATCGAAGGCGTCGTCGATCTGCAGGAACTTGCGGCGTATACGTTTGATGTGTGAGGTCACCGTATTGTCGTCCAGTACCGTGCTGGCGGCTTCCATCAGTTGGTCGCGGCTGCGAACGTGGCCCGGGTGCTGAACCAGGGAATGCAGCATCCAGAATTCGGTGACGGTCAGGTCGATGGGCTGGTCATTCCATTCTGCCGTCATGCGGTCCACGTTTAATGCCAGGCGGCCACGGTGCACCACTTCATCCGGTTGCTTCAGGGCCTCGGCCCAGGCATCTGCCCTGCGCAGCAGAGCGGTAACCCGGGCCAGCAGGTGGTCCATGCTCATGTCCTTGGTGACATAGTCATCGGCACCCAGCCGCAGGCCGTGAACGGAATCGATGTCGCTGTCGCGGGCGGTCAGGAAAATGATCGGCAGGGTTTTGGACAGGCTGCGCAGGTCCTGGCACAGGGTAAAGCCGCCTTCGGGTTCATCGCCCAGTCCCACGTCGATGATGGCCAGGTCCGGCAGGGCGGTGCGCAATACCTGGAAGGCACTGTTGCGGTCACCATAGGCAGACACCCGGTATCCCCGGCGCTCGAACGCGTCACGGTAGTTTTCCCGGATGGCGGGTTCATCTTCAATCAGCACGATGTGTCGCTTCATAGCCTGCAACCATTCCCCTGTTTGTACGGGTTCCTATTTAACCATGGCCTGTGGCCAGAACAAGGTAAAGCAGAGGGTTTGCCACAATTCATCATTTTTTCATCGCCGGATCGCCAGATTGTGGCACCGGATCGCCGCTTCCATGGGCTGAAATAGTCGCCAGTTGCCACCAGGCGTGCTTTTTCAACCACAGTGATACAAGGAAGCGAAACAATGCTGTTGACCAACCTGGGACCCTATTCATCAACCGCCCCGAATGGCGGGCGGCAGATTGCCGGTAGTATGACAGGGAGCAAGATCTCCCCTCGGCTGCGACGCTGGCTGGAGGGCATTTCCCTGTGGCTGGCAGTGCTGCTTTTCCTGTTTGTACACCCGGTGTACGCAGAGGCCTCCGAAACCGGACGCGAAGGCGCCGGTGAGTTTCATTTTGTCGATGATGCCGGCCAGCGACTGGGCTCGGCAACCCTGTTGAACACAGACTACAACGTAACTGTCAGCGGTCTTATCGCCGACACCCGCTTGCGCCAGAGCTTCCGTAATACCAGTCAGCAGTGGCGGGAAGGCGTGTTCGTGTTCCCGTTGCCGGAAAATGCGAACGTATACGGCATGACCATGACCGCTGGCGAGCGGGTGATTGTCGGCGAGATTCACGAAAAGCAGGAGGCCAAACGCCAGTACGCCAAGGCGAAGGAGGAAGGCCGTAAGGTCGCCCGTGTAGACCAGCAACGGCCCAACCTGTTCACCACCCGTATGGCGAATATCCCCCCGGGAGAAACCATCACGGTTGAGCTCAACTACCAGCAGGCGGTGCGTTACCAGTCCGGCGAGTTCGAACTGCGCCTGCCCACCACGCTGACACCGCGCTACATGCCTGGCCAGGCACTGGACAACGAGCCGGCGCAGTGGTCGGGTGGTTGGGCGACGCCCACCACGGCAGTGCCGGATGCCGACCAGATCAGCCCGTTCACGGTGCGGCCCGACGATGTGGGCCCGGATAGCCATCGCGCAACCATTGCCCTGGAAATCAACGCAGGCCTGCCGGTAAGCCGTGTGTCGAGCCCCAGTCATCGAGTGACCAGTACCTGGAACGGCAACACCGTGGATGTGGCGCCGGAATCCCGGGCTGTGCTTATGGACCGTGATCTTATCGTGCGCTGGGCGCCTGCCCGGGGTATGGAGCCCGCAGCCGCCGTTTTCCAGGAGCAGTGGCAGGGTGAGGACTACCTGCTGGCGTTAGTGGTGCCCGGCGTCAATGGAAAACAGCGCCTGCCAAGGGAGCTGGTGTTCGTGATCGACACCTCTGGTTCCATGGCTGGCGAGTCCATCCGTCAGGCCCGGCAGGCGTTGTTGCGGGGGCTGGAGACACTCGATGCCGATGATCGTTTCAACGTTATCCAGTTCAACAGTCAGACCCACTCACTGTTTATGGAGGCGGTTCCCGCCAGTGGCAACAACCTTGCCCGGGCACGTCGTTACGTGAAAGGGCTGAACGCCGATGGTGGCACCGAGATGGCCTCGGCTCTGGATGCCGCGCTTGAGATGACCGGTGATGGTGGCGAGGAGTCCCGCGCCAGGGTCAGGCAGGTGGTGTTTATTACCGATGGAGCTGTCGGTAATGAAAGCGCGCTCTTCGGGAAAATTCGTGATGGGCTGGGCAGCAGTCGGCTGTTCACCGTAGGCATCGGTTCTGCCCCCAACATGCACTTCATGCGTGAAGCTGCACGCTATGGCCGCGGTACCTACACCGCCATCAGTGACCTGTCGGACGTGGCCCGCCCGCTGGACGAGCTGTTCGGTAAGATGGAGGCGCCGGTGTTGACCGATATCGCAGTGAGTTGGCCGGGCCAGGCCGCTGCAACCGAAGCCTTCCCTGACCGAATTGGCGATCTGTTCAGGGGGGAGCCCATGGTGCAGGTTGTGCGCGGCCTGCCGGCTGAAGGCGCACTCGACGTTTCCGGGCGTCTTCCGGATGGCAGTCAATGGCAACAGTCGTTGAACCTCGAACAGGCCGCCAACGGCAAGGGCCTGCATCGTCATTGGGCAAAACAGAAAATCGATAGCCTGATGGACAGTGGGCTGACCGGCCAGATTGATGATGACGCGCGCCAGCATGTGATCCGTTTGGGGCTGGAACATCAGTTGATGACAAAGTACACCAGCTTCCTGGCCCAGGACAAAACCCCGTCCAGACCGTCTCAGGAGGCGCTGGAAACCGACAGCGTGCCCACACTGCTGCCCGCCGGGAGCCAGGGCACGATGTTGCGATACCCCCAGACCGCAACCATGTCTCCACTGCTGATCGCCATTGGCCTGATTGGGCTGATGTTCTCGGCCGCGATCACGCTCCTGAAGCGGAGGGTATACCCATGAACCGATTGATTCTCCTGTTGGCGACGACGTTCGCGACTGTCCTGGCGGTCGGCCTGTGGATTCCGTTCAAGGCCCTGGTGGCGCAGGAGCTTCTGGAGCTGGCCTGGGCTGAAAGCCAGGCGCGGCAGCAGGAAACCCGGCCCTGGCCCTGGGCAGACACCTGGCCAGTGGCCCGCCTGATGGTGCCTGAAACCGGCCAGTCACTGATCGTGCTGGACGGCGCGCACGGTGAAAGCCTGGCCTTTGGGCCGGGGCAGGTGGTGGGCAACGACGGCCGGGCGGGCCCGGTAGTAATTGCGGGCCACCGCGATACGCATTTCCGGGGGCTACAGCATCTGGAAACCGGCAGCCGGGTAAAGTTGCAGGATCGCGATGGCGACTGGCGTTCATTCCGGGTGGACCGTATTCGCGTTGTCGATAGCCGGCACGAGCAAATCAATACCGCACAACTGCCCAGGGATTCGCTGTTGCTGGTGACCTGTTATCCCTTCGATGGCCTTGAGAACAACGGTCCGCTACGCTATGTGGTGGAGGCCACAGCCGAGCCCCTGGTGACGGCCAATAAAGCCGATAACGCCCTGGCCCGGGAGGCTGTTGCCGGAACCTGATTTTGGCGTACACTTGTGCGCCAAAAATTGCATCAGGGTTGTCGTTAATGGGAATGCCAAGAAAACTGCTGGCCTGGCTGATGGTGCCGGTCATCTGTCTGTTTGCACTGGTTCTGTATGTCGCCCGGCCATTCAATCCGGACAACAACCGCTTGCTGGCACGAACGATTGCCCGCGTCGGTCGTTTGCTCCTGGGCATGGAGCGCCCTCTGGAAGGGGCCGACAACATGCCGCAGGACCGGCCCACGGTCGTTATTGCCAATCACCAGCACAACGATGACCTGTTCGTGATGGGGGATTTGCTGCCGCCCCGCACCGTCACGGTAGGCAAGTCGTCGCTGATATGGATCCCGTTTTTTGGCCAGGTGTTCTGGCTCGGAGGCAATGTCATCCTCAACCGGGGACGCTCCCACAAGGCTGTTGCGGTGATGCAGGCGACCAGCGAAGCGATCAGCCGTGACCGCAAGAGCCTCTGGGTCTTTCCAGAGGGTACCCGCAGCCGCGGCCGGGGCCTGCAATCATTCAAGAAAGGGGCTTTTCACGCCGCCATTGCCTCCGGTGCGCCCATCACCATGGTCTGCGCCAGCCAGTACTATGATCGTACCCTGGGGTGGTCCGGCCGCCGCGAACCGGTGGCTATCCGGGTGCTTCCGCCGGTTGAAACCGCAGGACTCACGGTTGCGGATATTCCCCAGTTGATGGCCCAGTGCCGCCAGCAAATGGAAGCGGCCATCGCGGACCTCGAACCTACCGCCTGAACGTGTCCCACGAAACTGCCCGCCTCCCTGCGGAAGTGCTTGAAGCGCCGGGTAAAACAGGGCAGTCTTTCGGGGACTGTTTCGCTGCTCGGAGATGCATGCAATGAATCTGATTCTGTTCCTGATTATTGGTGGTGTGGCCGGTTGGCTGGCCGGCCTGATCATGAAGGGCCGAGGCTTCGGCGTACTGGCTAACATCGGTATCGGTATTGTCGGGTCCGTTCTGGGCGGTTTCGTTTTCCGCCTGCTGGGCCTGGCTGCGCAGGGCGCCATTGGTGAACTGGTTACCGCCACAGTGGGTGCCGTGTTGCTGCTGGCGGTTGTCAGCGCGATCAAGAAGGCCTGATCATGATCGTACCTGTCTCTGCCGTTTTCGCAGCCGTTCTCGGGCTGTTGCTGCTGGTGTTGTCGGGAATGGTTTCCCGTTTCCGCCTGAAATATAAAAAGAGCCTGGGTGTCACCGACGACCGGGACTTCCAGGCGGCTGTCCGCGCCCAGGCGAACCTGGTGGAATACGCCCCCTTGGGGCTGGTGATGCTTGCGATTGCCGAGTTGAACGGTGTTCCCAGCGGGCTGGTGTACTGGACCGGAATGGCCTTTGTGGTGGGGCGTGTGTTGCATGCCTTCGGCATGATCAATGGCCGGGGCGGCCCCCATATTGCCCGTATGGCAGGCATTCTGTTGACCTGGATTGGCATCCTCGCCATTGCCGTGTTGCTACTCTGGAACGTGTTCCAGGTTTACGGCTGAGTCTCCTGCGGGGGCGACGCAGCCCCCGGATCTTCTATTTGCAAGGCCGGGCTCCTAGAGCGCCCGCGCCATTTCCATGGTGACGTATTCCAGTTCCAGCCGGCGGTTGGCGGCGTGGTCTTCCGGCCGCGCCAGCGGGCGATCGCTGCCCCAGCCGCTCACCAGAATCTGGCTTTCCCTGACGCCCTCGCGAATCAGTACTTTCGCCGCGCTGCTGGCCCGCAGGCGGGACAGGAAATGGTTGTATTCACTAACGCCGAAATTATCGGCATGGCCATGGATTCGCACCGTAGCGCCCGGGTTGTGTCGCAGGTAGAGCGCGTGCTGGCGCAGGATGGTCAGGTCCTGCTCATCCAGTCGATGCTTGTTGAAACCGTAGTGGAACCGCAGCCGGTGTGGTTTGCGGGGTGTGCTGTCCGATGCCAGTGAGGGCATCGGCAGGCCTGATTCGATGGCCGCTCTGGCAAGTAGATCCGGATTGTCCAGTATGAGTACAGTCATGGCAGTTTCCTTGGTTGCACGTCCTGTTTTTCTTGTTGTCCCGGCAACTATTGGCTGTGGCCGGGACAACGGCAATTGGCGATTGGTCGAAACCCATACTCCGTGCTCGTTTCGAGCATCGTGCGATTCGCCCCTTTGCGGCTGCCCTGATTGAATGTCATTTGTATGACCATCGTGTGACAACCGCAGAGTAGCCTGTTTGTGGTGCCGCGCACAGTTTGTTTTGCCCGTGGCCGGCTAAACCGCTTCAGGATTCATTACAACGCGAAAAACTGGCCATGCTGTGGTAAAAAGCACCTCTCAAGAGACAAATTATGATGAATTGTGACGGCCCATGCTGATTATCCCCGCCGAAAACACCGTGAACTGGAAGCGCCCACCCTGGGTTACCCTCGGGCTGATCACGACTTGCCTGCTGGTATTCTTCTTTTACCAGGGCGACGACAACCGGCTGATTGAAGAAGCGGTTGAGCAGTATCTGGAATCGGACCTGAAGTCTTTGGAAGCCCCGGTATACGAGGACTACCTCGAGCGCCAGATTGAGTTTGAAGACAATCAGAATCGGGTCTACGACCTGCAGAACTTCCAGCAACTGCAAGAAGAGGGCGGGGACTTGTGGGTTGCCTACAGCCTGCTGGCGGACCGTGAGTTTTACCAGTACATGCTGCAGAACCGGGACAGGCTCTGGGCGCCGGCCGAGCGCCGCCTGTGGCTGGAGCAGCGGGGGGACATTCAGACCCAACTGATGGACAGGCTCAGCGCCAATCAGTTGGGGCTGGTGCCAGCAGAATTTTCCCTCTACACGCTGATTACCTACCAATTCCTCCACGGCGGCTGGGGCCATATTATTGGCAACCTGGTGTTCCTGTTCCTGTTGGGGTTTACCGTCGAGAAGGCCCTGGGGGCAGGGCGTTTCCTGCTGGCATACCTGTTGTGTGGCGCTCTGTCGGGTGTGGTGTTCACCGCGTTTTCCATGGGCAGTCACATACCCCTGGTGGGTGCATCCGGGTCTATCTCCGGGCTCATGGGCATGTACGTGGCCATCTACGGGTTGCAGAGAATCCGCTTCTTCTATTTCGTTGGTGTGTACTTCAATTATTTTCGCGCCCCGGCGTTGGCGATCCTGCCCGTGTGGTTGGGCAAGGAAATCTACGATTACTGGTTCGCCGGAGCCACGGGCATTGCCTACATGGCCCACGCGGGTGGCCTGGTGGCCGGCGCGGGTATGGTCTGGCTGCTGGGCAAGAGCTGGTTGCAGGTGAAGGAAGAGTTTTTCGAACCAGAGGAAGATGAGCAGG
The DNA here is from genome assembly GCF_002352785.1 of Marinobacter sp. UBA2688. Classification (NCBI taxonomy): domain Bacteria; kingdom Pseudomonadati; phylum Pseudomonadota; class Gammaproteobacteria; order Pseudomonadales; family Marinobacteraceae; genus Marinobacter; species Marinobacter sp. UBA2688. The sequence goes on along the minus strand of NZ_DELU01000024.1, from coordinate 403,800 downwards.
ACGAGCGTTTCACCACCGGCTACAGTCAGGCCATGGCCAGCCTCGGCCGCATGGATTTCGACCTGGCCCGGCGCCAGTTCGAGGCGCTGAGAGAGCACTACCCGGACCGCACTATCCTGTTGGAGCACTTATATCAGCTGGCGAAACTGCGCCCGGACCTGCCGCAATACCGCGAGCGGACTCAGGAATTGATGAACGAGTCCCTTAGCCGGCGCCAGCCCGAGCGGATGGTCGAAATCTGGCAGGAATACCTGGGCAAAGGCGAAGGCCATGCCCCGCTCGACGCAGAGGACCATAACCGGGTGTTGTTCACCTGCCTTCGCAATGACGACCTGAAAGCCGCGGAGAAAGCCTTCGAACGCCTGCGCAGTGCCGGTGATCAGCTCCTGGCCAGCGAAGCCTGCCGCTTGCTGGCCGAGGAGTTCGAAAAGCGCGAGATGACGCCCAAGGCTCGCCACTACAGGCAGTTGTTACAAGAAGGCTAGCTCACGGTTGGACGGCCGATTGTTGGGGAGACTTTTCCAAAACACGCTGTGAATACATCCATGTACGCTCGGCTCCGCCATCCATGGCTACGCACGGTTTTGGAAAAGCCTCCCCAACAATCAGCCTGACTCCCTTACTCCTGAACTGCGAAAGAAGCCTTCGGGCCTTTCAATGGCTCCCGGTTCTCAACCTGCTGCAGGTACACATCTACCTGCTCGTGCAAAGGATGGTTCAGACAGCGTTTCTTGACGAAATTCAGGAACGCCGACGCTTTTTCCCACTGCCCCAGACCGTTCGCCAGCGCCTGAGCGACCAGCAGATAGGCCGGTGCCAGTTCCTCGCTGTCCGGGAAACGCTTGTGGAAGTCCTGCAGTAACTTCAGCGCCGGTTTGAAATGCCCGCGCTGATACAGGCAACGGGCGCAGCGCACTGACAGCTCGGGGTCCTCCAGCCGGAACCCTGGCTCCACAGTTTCTATAGCCGCCAACAACGCCGCTATACCTTCGCCGTCGTTCCGTTCCGCCAGCATGTTCAGCAATCGGGGGTGATACCGATACAGCTCCGGAATATCATTACGGGCGGTCAGCAGCTGATGCAACTGCCCTAACCGAAAGGCGTTCTGGGAATCCCGTTTCAGGGCTTCCTTGAGCATCGACTGGACCCGGTCGTAGTTGCCGTCCTTCAGATTCATGTCAATGTCGGCGTCAAACCGATGGGTGCGGTCGCGGTTCTGCATTTCGCCGGCGTTTTCGTCATCCTGCAGATCGCTGGCAAAGCCCAGCTCCTCCTGGTACTGGAACAGCAGGTAACCCAGCATGTGGAACAGGATCAGCGTAAAGGTGCTGTTGAGAAAACCCGCCAGTGTACGGGCAACACCCGGAGCGAAGTGGGTGAGGGCGAAATCCTGGGCTGCCCCGGACGCCAGGGTCAGCAGGATCAGGTAGCCATACAGCAGGAAATAGGGCGTGCCGATGCGCGAGATCAGCACCGCCAGGTTCATGGGGTTCACCGCGGCCATGACCGAGCGCTCCATGGCCAGCACCATGATGCTGGCGGGCAGGGCCAGTATCACGAAGGCCACGGCCAGGAACATCAACAGCGGCCCGCCAACCATGGCAGCGGCCGCTACCATGCCGCCCATAAGCGCAAACACCAGTAGCTGCAGGATCACAATGTCAAACCCGCTGCCGGTAAATGCCACTGCTACCGGAGGCGGTTTCATATGACCCTCGGCGGTGTGGCTGATAACGGCATAGGTATACTTCAGCAGTGCCAGGGCCAGCACCAGCGTGATGATCAGGCCGATGAGATTGCCGCTGACGACCAAGGGCACCAGCGTACAAATGGCAATAACCATCAGCGGATCGGTGTGGAACGGGTAGCGGAAGAAAGCACCGATCCGGTTCCAGAATGGCACGGCCTCCGTGGCGGCACCGAGATAGCGCATGGCACGGCTGCAGTGGGGGCACAAGGCGTGTTGTTTTCGGGTGTCCGCATCCGGCATGCAACGGGTGCAGTAGTGTATCTGGCAGTCACCGCAATGCCATTTTGCGGGTTCGCCGGGGTGGTAATGGCAGTCGTGTTTCACAATGGGCCCGGTTCTGGTACATCGAGGGTTTGAGGGGCAATGATGGCAGAAGGTCGGGTAGACTGTCACCGAATTTGCAGCGTACCAGTGTGGGTGGCATCGCATTAACGGAGGTTTCTTGGAGCAGGCGGCGGATCTGAACGCAGTCGGGCCGGACAGCAGGGGTCGCAACGACAACCGGTACACCTGGCGGGGTATTCTGTCCCTTGCCCTCAAACACAAGCCGCGGCTGGTGAGAGCGAACATGCTCGCCATACTGGCCACGGTGGTCAGCGTGCCTATTCCCCTGCTGTTGCCGGTACTGGTGGACGAAGTGCTGCTTGATGAGGCCGGCCCGGTGCTGCCCGTAATGCAGACGATGCTACCCGAAACATGGCACCTGCCGGTGGTTTACATCGGCCTGATGGTGGTAGCAGCGTTTCTGCTAAGGTCGTTGTCGCTCACCTTCAACGTGCTTCAGTCCCGTGAGTTCTCCAAGATTTCCAAGGATGTGGTGTTCCGTATCCGTTCCCGACTGCTGGGCCGGCTGCAGCGGGTGGCCATGTCGGAGTACGAAACCCGTGGCTCGGGCGGCATCACCAGTCATTTCATCACCGACCTGGACACCATCGATCAGTTCCTGGGTACCACCATCAGCCGTTTCCTGGTGGCGAGCCTGACCGTCACCGGAACCGCCATCGTGCTGATGTGGGTTCACTGGCAACTTGGGCTGCTGATCCTGCTGTTCAATCCTCTGGTGATCTTCGCCACCATGCTCATTGGCAAACGGGTCAAGGAACTCAAACGCCAGGAGAATAGCGCCTACGAGGATTTTCAGGGCGACCTGACGGAAACCCTGGACGCGATCCACCAGCTCAGGGCGGCCAACCGGGAACAGCACTACCTGCGCCAGCTGATCAGCCGCGCCCGCACGGTTCGCGACCACGCCATACAATTTGAATGGCGCAGCGACGCCGCCACCCGCGCCAGCTTTGCGCTGTTCCAGTTTGGTGTCGACACCTTCCGCGCGGCGGCGATGGTGACGGTCCTGTTCAGCGACCTGAGCATCGGCATGATGTTCGCCATCTTTGGCTACCTGTGGTTTATGCTCACGCCGGTACAGGAAATGCTGAATATGCAGTACGCCTGGTTCGCCGCCAATGCGGCGTTGGGGCGAATCAACCGCTTGCTGGAGCTGGAGGAGGAGCCCCGTTACCCGGCGCTGGAAAACCCCTTCAGGGATCGTCACACCGTTGGCCTGACTCTGAAGGACATCCACTTCAGCTACGGTGAGGAATCCGTGCTCAAGGGCATTGACCTCCATCTTGAACCGGGGGAGAAAGTCGCGGTTGTGGGCGCCAGTGGCGGCGGAAAATCCACTCTTGTGCAGGTCATTCTGGGTATGTACACACCGCAGCAGGGGCAGGTGCTGCTGG